>JAOAGZ010000021.1 GCA_026415495.1 Eximiradius proteiniborus
GCTTGGTCCAACCCCTTTGGTTAAGCAAGAACTGCTGAATCAATGTTAGTTATTACATTATCTTCCATTTGACCTTTTTGCATCATAGTAACTACAGTTCTGTTCTGAACGCTTACTATGAATGCTTTGTCGTCAAGCATTATTAATGAATCCCTTGCACCTTTTGCTGCTGCTTTATCTACTGCGTTTTCTAATCTCACTATTTCGTTGGCAGTAATGTCAATATTTTTGCTAATTAAGCGAGATTTTGCATGCCCCGAAAATTTCAGATTACTGATTTCATTTTCTAGTAACTCTTCAAATAAGGGCTTTGCTTTTACAGTAGGTTTTGCCGCAGGACCTCGAAGTGCATCAATGCCTCCGACTGGTACAAATGGAAGTTTTACTCCCTCAAGTTCTGCCATTGCAAAACTCCATTATTATTTCAAAGAACATTAGCTTGCAGTAATATCGAGAACCTTTCCAAGAGATACTTCGCTTCCTGATATAACTAATACTGTTGAATCTCCTTTAAATCTCACAGCATCGATTTTTCCTTCTATGAACGTATCAGCCGAAAAAGTTGTCGATCCGTCGTTCGATAATTGTACTTCATAAGTATATTTGCCAGATGGGATTGTATTCCCGTTATTGTCTGTTCCATCAAAAATATACTTATGATTTCCAGTAGTTAATTCATTAGAATTCAAAGATATTCTCTTTACAATTGTCCCGTTAGCGTCTCGCACAATTAAAGTCCCGGATTTTGCGTTTGTTGATACACCAAAACCTAAATTAACTTTGTTTTCGCCGTCGTATGTAAATTCATTGGTTAATGCTCTTGCAGTTTTGCCAAGCATACCCGGAAGAGCCGAGTTTGTAATCGTTTCAGCAAGTGTTTTGTTTAAATTTGCCGTTTCTTCAATCATTGAGCGTATGTCAATAAGCTGCTCAAGTTGAGAAAATTGTGCAAGCTGAGCTGCGAATTCTTGATTGTCGTAAGGCTTTAGCGGATTTTGATTCTTCATCTGAAACGTAAGTAGCTTCAGGAAGTCATCCTTACTAACAATGCTTTTCTTTGAACTCAGCTTTTGAGTCGATGTTTCCGTATTTGTTACGGAATTAATTGATTCTGCCATTGAAACCTCCTGTTTCGTGCTAAACGTACTTTTCGATTATTTTTTTCATCCATAATCGAAAATTATCGTTAGCTTCCTCCTGATTTATTCCATTTTTGTTTTCAGTTTTCACAAAAGAATTTAAAAATTCTCTTTCATCTTTTTTGTTTTTATGCTGTTCGTTGTTGTTTGCTAAATCTCTTTCTTCCTGGTTTTCATTCGAAATATCTATTTTGCCGGTTGTTATTCCGTATTCAGATAATTTTTCTTTAAGTACATTTATTTGTTTTTCAATTGCTTCCACTGTTTCCTTTGAACGTGCTTTTATTTTAATTTCAGCAACATCATTTTTCATCAATACATCAACAATTACTATACCAAGCCATTGTGGTTCTAATATCAGCTTTGCTGTTGCCTGATTTTCGCCACGAATATTCCCAATCAAACCACCAACATTTTTCCCGAAATTCTCTATTTTTACATTGCTAACTGTATAATTTCCAACGTTTTGCTCAAAAATCTCGCCGAACATAGGATTATTTTGGTGTGTAATATTGTTTAGTAAAGAATTGTTTAATATTGGACTATTGAATGATAAAAAATTATTAGAGTTTGAATGCTGTTTAAAACTATTCTCATCTTGGTCAAAATTATCCACTCTATTTTCGATATTTATGATTTCTGGTTTATTATTTGGAATATTATCTTTGTTATCATTATTTTGAATTAACTGAGAAATTTTTGATGTGATATTTTCTCTTAACGGCAAATTTTTTAATTCTAAATTTTTAATAATTTTATCACTATCAATATCTAATACTTCGTTTAACAATGTTGGTTGATTAATATTATCTTTATTATAAGTGTTATCTTTATTATAGGTATTATCCTCAGAACTTGTGATTTGTTCGAAAAATTTTGAAATTGGCAATCTATTGTTGAATAATGTCGAAGAATTGCTTAATTCATTAATGTTTTTCAATAATTTTAAAGAATCTTTAAGTAAATCACCATTATTTGAATATTCTCTTATGTTCGATAATTGCATAAATGCATTTTTAAAAGCTTCATTAAGCTGTGTTCCATATTTTTTGTCAAATGCTGTAAATATTCCATCAAAATAATTCAATATTTCTTTTGGGTTAATATTAACCTTATCTTCTTTCAATCGGATTATGAAGTTGCTGATTTGTTCAGAAAGTTTATCTAAATTATCTACCATAAATTGATAGTTTTGGCACGCTATGTCTGAATAATGCTCAAAAATATTCGTTTCATCTGAACGCTTTTCGATGATTTCTTTGATTGCAGGATTATCTAAAAGGTCATTTTGAGTTTGTTTCAATAATTCACTAAAGACATTTGTCTTTTCATTCTGCGGGGACGGGCTTGTAACATTCCCAAACCCTAACTCGGAATGAGTTACTTCCAATGTTCTCATAGTTGCATCCTTGCAATTTATTTTATTGTCCTATACCCAGCAAAAGAATTGCAGCGGCATTTTCAGGTTTCATTGCTTCAATAATTTTGCCAGCTTTTTTCTTGTTCATCATTTTTAATATTCTTGCAGCATCTCTTTCGTCCAGACGCTCCAATATTGCAGCCACCTCCTGTGGCTTTGAATTCTCATATATTTTTGCAAATACTTCAAAATTAATTTTAGCACTGGAGTCTACCCTTTCCTCCAACATCTTTTGATAGTTCTCTATTCTCTTCTGTGCGAGCGAGTATTTTTCTGTAAGTTTCTTTATTTCAATTTCTTTCTTAGTTAAACTATCTTGCAGTTCTTTAGCATTTTTTTCAGATTTTTCAGCGATTGAATTAGCTCGCTTAACTGAATCTTGATGAAAACGAATTGTTTCTGCAATGTTTTTTAGTGAGTCTCTTAAATATTTCTCAATTCGCATTAATGAATCAATTTTAATTGAAAATTCATTCTTTTTTATCACTTCATTTTCAAAAAAAGCCAGTTGTTTTTTCGAAATTTGAACAGTTGGCTCAATATAGACAGGCTTTAATGGTTTTATTATTTTTTTTGGCTTATCAACTTTTTGAACTTTAGTCGTATCTTTATTGTCTTTTATTCCCAGTAAATCGGGTCTATATTTAATTACACCAATAAGTCCTCCCATCAATATTGCTAATACTGATGATACAATAATAATCCCTATTAAAAGTTGCTTCCAGGTCACTTTTCTTTCCTGATAAATCCCATTATTGCAATTTCATCGATAAAATTACTTTCTTCTTTTAGAGTTTCTGCCTTGTATTCTTCTAATTTTTTTTCTTTCAACTTTGCAAGTATCATTTCATCTTTTTTTGCTTCAATATATTTATTTTGGCGAAGCTTTTCAATTTCGAGAAGTTGATTTTTATCTTGTATATGCTTTTCAATTTCTTTTTCTACCAATGCTTTATGAGCGATTCTTTCTTGAATATCCGAAGCCTTTCCGCTTGTGTATTTTTTTGCAATGAGATTATTCTTATACTCTATCTTTTCTTCAATAATTTGTTCTTTGCGAAAACGAAGTCGCAAAATCTTTGCAAGCTCTTCTTTTGCTTGATTTGTTCTAAATGCTCGTAAATTTAATAGTGGCTCGAGCCTGTATGTGAATTTCTTTGCCATTTCTACATTTTGCTTATTTCGATTACTTTGTTTACAATTTCATGATAATCATTTCGCTCATCTAATCCTTGTTTCAAAAATGAATTAATTATCTTAATTCTTTCAATTGCTTTATCTATTTGTGGGTTGCTTCCTTTTTGATATGCTCCGACATTTATCAAATCTTCGGCACTTTTATAGACTGCAAGTAATTCTTGTATTTTTTTTGCGGCATCAAGATGTTCTTTTGAAACAACATCACTTCGGCAACGACTAATGCTTTCAAGAACATCAATTGCCGGATAATGTGCAAGCGATGCGAGCTTTCTCGATAATACAATGTGTCCGTCCAAAATACCTCTTGTAGTATCTGCAATTGGTTCATTCATATCGTCGCCTTCAACTAACACAGTATAAATTCCTGTTATTGTTCCTTTTTCGGAAGTTCCGGCACGTTCCAATGTCTTTTGTAAAATAGTGAACACTGATGGTGTATATCCGCGAGTTGTCGGAGGTTCGCCAATTGAAAGACCTACTTCTCGTTGAGCCATTGCCAATCGTGTTACAGAATCCATCATCAACATAACATCCAACCCCTTATCGCGGAAGTATTCTGCTATTGTTGTAGCTGTAAGTGCTGCTTTTACCCGAATGAGTGGAGGAACATCACTTGTCGCGACTACAACAATTGACCTGTCAAGTCCCTCTTGTTTCAAATCTTTTTCTATAAACTCGCGTACTTCTCTTCCGCGTTCACCAATTAACGCTATAACATTAATATCTGCCGATGTATTTCGGGCAATCGTTCCAATTAATGTAGATTTCCCAACCCCAGAACCAGCAAAAATACCAACACGCTGTCCTTTTGCTAATGTTAGAAGTCCATCGACTGCTTTTATTCCTGTTGAAATTGGTTCAGAGATCCTTTTTCGCAATAATGGATTTGGTGGAACTGCATATATCGAACGTTTTTGCTCTATTGACACCTCTGCTTTACCGTCAAGTGGACGACCTAACCCATCTATTACTCTACCTAATAATTTGTCTCCTACTCCAACAGACAAGGATTTCCCTGTAGCAATAATTTCTGTCGATGGTTCAATGTCGTTTGTTTCTCCAAGTACCATTGAGAGAATCCTGTCATCTCGAAACCCAACAATTTCAGCTAAAGCAATTAATTCATCGTATTTGTTTCTTAATTCACATATTTCTCCAATAGGGGCTTTCGGTCCTTCGCTTTCGAGCACAAGCCCAACTACTTTTTTAACTTTCCCACGTCGCACTAATGTCGGTGTTTTCTTTATTGCTGGCTTGAAAAATTTCTCTATGTTAATTGCTTGGTACATTTGTTTCGTCTTCGCTATTGTTCGTTTCAGAGTTTTCTTGAATTTCTTGTGTTTCAGGCATAATTGTATCCAGAATATCGGGATAACTTTCTTTCAGAGATGATTCAAGGTCTAACTTTATTTGTTCTTTTGCTTCTGTCAATGCATTTTGTAGTTTTTTTAATTGCTCGCTTATTCGCCCATCAATAATTCCTGCACTTGTATGCAAAATGCAACTTCCTTGTTCTATATTATTCGATGTTACTATTTCGATTTTACTATCTGCCAAATTAAAAATTTGAGAATTTACTTTTTTTAGTACTTCAAAGTCATCTTTATTTAATTCAATTTTGAATATTTCTTCATCCTTTATTTCGCTAAATACTTTATTTATCTGACTTATAACTAATTGTTCACTTTCGACTGCAGCAAAACCCATTATTTTTCTTGCAATTTCAATTGATAAGTCTATTAATGCTTCATTGAATTTTTTTTGTTCTTGCAAAAAAGCTTTCTTTAACTCGAAAGCAATTTTATCGAAGCGTTTTATCCATTGACTATGAATTTGAATTTCACTTTGGTATATAGCTCTCGCAGAATCTTGACCATCAGAAAAACCTTTGTCGTAGGCTGATTGAATTTCTTTTGCAGCTTCTTCAATAGGAATGCTTTCATCTGGCACTCGTCGTAAATCTATTTCAATCGGTTCGTTAGAATCTGAAATAGTGTATGTTTCTGTGAAATATGTTACTTTGGGTTGAGGCTCTGGTTCAGGTTCGCCAATGAATTCTTCTACTTCTGGTAGTTCTTCTACTTCAATAGGTTTGGATTTAACTAAACTCTCAAGTTCTAATAGCTTTCGCTCAAACTCTCTGCGAATAATATCTTCGCTTTTGATAATTTTAACTTTTTGTTTATTTCTTGGTATTTTTAATATGATCTTGTTCATTTCATTCCTTTCTTATACGAAAATATCTTCCTTGCCACGACCACCGATAGCAATTTCTTCTTGTTCTTCGAGTTTCTTGATAATATCAACTATTCTCATTTGTGCTGCTTCGACTTCTTTTAATTTAACTGGTCCCATAAATTCGAGCTCTTCTTTAACAACTGCTGCTGCACGTTCAGACATATTCTTGAATATTTTCGAACGAATTTTTTCGTCAGAAACCTTCAATGCAAGTGCTAAATCGCGTTTATCAACATCACGTAGAATTCTCTGAATACCTTTGTCGTCAATGAGCACAATATCTTCGAATAAGAACATTTTGCGTTTGATTTCTATCGCCATATTATAATCTTTTTCTTCAATGCTTTCTAACAATTGTTTTGCTACTGCATTATTGCACTTGTTAAGTATGTTTGCTACCAGTTGCACACCACCAGCTTGGGCTAAATTCTGCGAAAGAGTTGCTTCTGCTATTTGATCTACAACGTGTTCAATTTCTGTAACTAATTGTGGAGATACTTTCCCAATTGTTGCCATCCGAAATACAGTTTCAGAACGTAGATCATCTTTGAATTCATTGAGCACATCTGCTGCTTGGTCAGGAGGCAGATGCGATAATATCAAGGCTATTGTTTGTGGATGCTCTTTTGATAAGAATGAAGCAAGCTGCTGAGGATCAGATTTCTTTAATATAGAAAACCCTCTCACAGTTGTCAGAACACGTATCTTTTCAATTATTTCTCGAGCTTTGTCCAATCCATAACTTTTTTCGAGTAGCATTTGAGCATAATCAATTCCTCCTTCGACCATATATGAGGAGGCTGTCATTAATTGGTAAAACTCTTCAATAACATCCTCTACAACGTTTGGAGGCAGTTCACGTAAATTTGTAATTTCTACAGCTATTTGCTCAACATCTTTTATATCAAGTTCTTTGAAGACCTTTGCCGCTACTTCAACATCCATAGACATTAGTAATACGGCTGCCTTTTGTTTTCCTGTCAAATCAGATGCTGTAATTCTTTTCTTTGCCATTATTGTTTACCTAATTAATATTCTTACTAATATTCAACGAACAAACAATTTGTTTATGATTTGGCAGATTTCGGATTCTCAATATCTTGCTGTAATAATATCTTTATTAATTTCACTGCGTTTTCTGTTTGTTCATCTAAAAATGATTCAACCTTTTCTTTTATTTCAAGTTTCAACATATCTTCTTCAGTCATTTCCTGTGGTTCCACATCTAATGCTGACTTTGCTAATGCTTCAAGTTCTTGCATATCGGTTTCTTCTTCGATTTCTTGCGGCTCTTCTTCGCGAATTTCTCCTTCTAATAATACTTGTTCAGGAAGTTCAGCTGGAAGCAATAACAAATCTTCTTCATCTAATTTCAAATCCTCTAATTGTTCTTCTGGTTCTTCCTCTTCTTCCTCAATAGACACTTCTTCTTTGACTAATAATTTAGGATTTGGCAGTCCAAGAGCAATACGTAATCTGTCTTTTACAAATTTCGACTGTATTAATGCAAACATCAACATTATTGTAATTAATATTGCTGCAATCAAAGCAATTAATTTGATTATTTCTTTGTCTTTGTACCAAACTACTGGCTGCTGTTCTTCAATTTCTTGTTCCAATAATGATGTGTCAAAAGGAACATTTAATACTGAAATCTGGTCATTTCTGGTTGGGTCGTACCCTACAGCATTTTTTATGGCAAGTGTTAATTGATCAATTTCTTCCTGCTTTCTTGGTGTATATTCAATCTTTTTTACTCCATTTTCATCTACAACTTTAGTTACACCATTAATGATTGCTGATACAGTGAGCCTTTTAATATTGCCTGTGCCTTCTACAATATGAGATACTGTTTTAGATATTTCATAATTTTGGATAACATTGGATGCATTTTTTGCCTGACTAACAGTTGGATAGCTCAGAGAATCTGTGCTTTCTGATACTTCCTGAATGTTTTGTTCGCTACGAATTACTTGGCGTTCTGGGTCGAAATCTGTAATTGTTTTTTCAACCTGTGTGAAATCAATTTCGGCATTTACTCTTACCTTCGAATTTTCTGTTCCAAGCACTCCGTCGAGAAGCGATTGCACCTTTTCTGCATAATGCTGCTCAACTTGTCGCTGAATATCGTGCTGTGTTTGAGTAAGTCCGGTTACTGTTGAATTGTCCAATGGAGGCTCGGATAAAATTTTGCCTCGTCCATCAACAACTGTCACTTTATCAATTGTAAGTCCTTCAACACTGCTTGCAACAAGGTTTTGAATCCCTTCTATGCTTATTTTGCTAAGGCTTCTACCACTTTTCAAATGAATGATAACAGAAGCACTCGGTGGTTTCTCGTCTTTTTTGAAGAGTGTCTTTTCTGGTATTACTAAGTGGACACGCACTTTTTTAATCTCATCCATTGTTCCGATTGTTCTGGCAAGCTCGCCTTCCAAAGCCCTGCGGTAATTCAGTTTTTGGACAAATTCGCTCATCCCAAGGTTTGTCTTGTCGAAAAGTTCATATCCAACTATGCTTTCAGATGGAAGACCTTCACCTGCTAACTGTATGCGAGTATCGTAAAGTTGAGACTTATCTACTAATATCGTATTTCCATTGTCTTCAAGTTTATATTGTACTCCTTTTGCTTTAAGGCTTTCAACTATTTTTGCAGCATCTGATGGTTCTAAATTACTATACAGAACTCCCATTTCCACAGGCTTGCTACTGGACAATAATAGAACTGTGCCTAATATTAATCCAGCAACAACGCCTCCAATTATCAATTTTTGAACTAATGATAATCTTTTATAAAATGTTTTTACTTGTTCTGTGAATGTATTTTCAGCCATAATTATCCTTGTTTGTATTTGTTCACGAAATCATTTTTGGCTAATATTATCCTCCATTTTAAACCTGCATTCTTAATACTTCTCGATATAGGTCAAGTCCTTTGTTTCTTAGCTCCATTAATAGCTGGAATGAGGTTCGTGCTTTTTGAGCAGTAATCATTACGTCGTGAATATCGACAGGTTCGCCTTTTATCAATTTTTCTGTCTGTTCTGCTGAATCAATTTGCATCTTATTTACATCATCCATCAATTGCTTGACAGTATCTGCAAAAGTTACATCTTTTGTGGTTGTTGTGCTTTCGCCAAATTTCTGTTGAACTAATGGAAGATACCTTCTCGATGGGTCTGTTTCATTGATTATCATAGTGAACTCCTTTCAAATTATTTCCTAAAAACCATCTGATTTATATCAATTACTATTCCAAATGATGTTTTCCTTCGGTTATGGCTAATTTTGTTCAATTCCTTTTTCAGATTGAATTGAAATAGTCTGATTTTTAATATTAGTTATTTTTTGTTAAATTTATTTTATCAATTGTCGGGAATAACGTTATGGTCAGTTTAAAAAAGATAATTCATCTATTTTCAATAGGAATGTTGTTAGTATTGCTCATTTCAAATAATCTTTTTTCAAATTTTGTCGAAAATAATGGACAATTTCCTGAAAATGTTCGTTTTTGGTTTCAAACCAAAGATGCCAATGTATGGATTAACAATAATGATATATTGTTCGATTATATAAACGAAGTTGGGAATAATAGCTGTAATCGTTCTACTTTAAAACTAAGCTTTTCAGAAGCAATCAATTTCAACATTCAGCCTATTTCTTATAGCAATCGTGTATTTAATTATTTCACTAAATCAAATCCTTTTTCTTCAAAAGTTTATGATACTTTAATTGTTAAAAATCTATACGATAAAATAGATTTATTTCTTTACTCTAAAAATGGTTGTTTTGCCTATGATTTTCTTTTGCACCCTGGTGCAAACCCAAATGATATTAAAATAAAAGTAGATGGAGCTGATTCTGTTAAAATTGAAACTAAACAAATTTCTTTCTTTACAACTAATATTGTGCAGTATCATTCGGACTTGAATGCATATTTAGAAGAAAGCAAAATACCAATTGTTTCTTCATTCAGTTTCGATGGTTATATTTCATTTTCATTAAATAATTACGACAAATCACAGATGATTAGGATTGACCCGGCTGTCTATTCTACTTATTTGGGTGGGAGTTCGTTTGATTATTTACGCAGCATTGCAAAAGATTCATCCGGAAACATAATTGTTGTGGGGAGAACTCGTTCTGCTAATTATCCTACAATAATCGGTAGCTACGATACCACTTTTTCGGATATTTTCATTGATTTTTATGATGCTGTAGTAACGAAATTTTCTCCTGATGGAAAAAATATTTTGTTCTCTACTTTTTTAGGCGGTATGGGAAACGATCAAGCAGAAGCAGTTGCTGTAGATAAGTTTGGTAATATTTATATTACAGGTTACACTCTGTCTTTGCGTTCGTTTCCGTTTACTTCAAAAGCTCTTGATACTTTTGATATTGGTGGAATAGATGGTTTCCTCACTGTAATGAATCCTCAGGGAGATTCTCTTCTTTATTCAACTCTTTTTGGTGGAACAAGCGACGATTTCCCTCAATCAATTACATTAGATAAAAACAAGAATATATATCTTGCCGGCTATACAAAATCCTCAAACTTTATTACTACTTCGGGGGCTTTTGATACAACATTTAACAGCAATGGAACTGATATTTTCAACGACGCTTTTGTGATGAAATTTTCCAGCAATTTTAACTTACAATATTCTACATATGTAGGCGGTTCTGGTGATGATTTTGGACAATCTATCGCTGTTGATGCTTTGGGAAATGCAATTGTTGTTGGAATTACTCGTAGCCAGGATTTCCCAATTTCATCATTTGGTTTTCAAAAGGTAATTGCTGATTCTGTCCCGTCGTCCAGCACTGGGGATGGCTTCATTTTTAAACTCAATTCCAACGGCACAAATAAAATATTTGGAACATATTTTGGGGGTTCGGCACTGGATGCAATCTATTCTGTTGCAATTGATAGTAGTAATAATATTTATTTTGCTGGTTATTCTGAATCAGAAAATTTGCCAATTTCTCCTAATGCATTCCAAAACACTTACAACAATATTAATTCCGGTTATATTTCAGGTGATGCCTTTGTTGGTAAACTCAAATTCAGTGGTGATTCACTTCTTTTTAGTACATATTTTGGCGGTTCTGGTAGTGAACGTATTGCTGCTATTGCTATTGATAGCTATGGTTTTCCTGTTGCAACTGGATTTACTACCTCACGTGATTTACCAACTACCCCGACGGCTTTTCAAAAACAATATTCAGATAGCACGGATGCCTTTGTTGTGCGTTTCACTCCAAATTTAGATGGCTGCCCATATATAAGTTATCTTGGTGGTAAACGTAATGATATTGCTAATTCTATTGTTACAGCTGATTATGCTAATATCTGGGTAGCAGGTTTTACTAATTCAAACGATTTTCCAGTTACAGCTGATGCTATATTCAGCACGGCTTTTGACAATTTAAGCGATATGTTCATTACAAAATTGTATGCTAACTACATTAGTCTTGATTTCGAAAAAAGTTTGGGTACGAGAATAATAAATGTTTGTTTAGGTGATAGTGTGTATGTTGGGGCGAAAGCTTCAGGTGGAATTGGGAAAATTTCATATCACTGGTTGCCTACTGATGGAGTTTCTTTCCCGGATTCTTGTTATACTTTTATTAAGCCAAATGATTCTTCTGTGTATTATCTTTTGGCACAAGACGAAATGGGTAATAGCGTAACAGATTCTCTTTATATTATTGTGCATACGAAACCTCATCTATCACTTTCGGGTTCTTTAGTTGTGCTCTCTAATTCAACGGAAGAATACACTCTTGTGTCTGATTATCAGGGTTTTACGGATTGGTATGTAACAAATGGGAAAATATTAGAAAAAACTTCTACAAAATTAAAGGTAAAATGGGCGGATACAACTGCAATAGGTGTAATAAAATTAGTGTTCACTTCTCAGTATGGCTGTATTGATTCTTTATCTGTATCAATTAGAATAGGGAATATCCCTAAGCCAAGAATTAAACCTATTGGTAAATTCCCACCTTGTAACGGGGATACTTTATTATTGGATGCAGGTGCTGGATATGCTACTTATCTTTGGTCAACGGGGGATACAACCCGAACAATCAAAATTACACAAAATGGAAAATATTCTGTAAAAGTTGCAGATTCGCTTGGTTTTGTAGCTTACTCGGATACAATTAATGTGTACTTTATGACATATCCTAAACCTATTATTAATGGATTAAGCATTGTTAAACCTGGGATGAATTATGAATACATTGTAGAAGGCTCGCCCGGCAGTAATTTCAAATGGATAATTCAGGGTGGGACAATTCTCTCAGGTCAAGATAATGATACTATTACTGTCCGTTGGAACAATACACCAAGCGGCTCACTTCTTGTCGAGGAAACAACTCGCGAAGGTTGCGTGATTTATTCCGATTTATTCGAAATCGATATAAGTGGTGTTTTTAAACCCAGAATTCGTGTGCTTGGTTCGACTAATATTTGCGAAGGTGATTCCGTTCTTCTCGATGCTGGCTACGGATTTTCATATTACCGGTGGAACAATGGTAGCAACAAACGGTTTATTTTTGTTTCTACTGCGGATACTTTTTACTGTTATGTTCGCGACAATTATGGTTTCGAAGGCTTTACAGATACTATTACAACAACTACTTTAGAACGACCACCTAAACCAGCAGTGAGAGTATTTGGAAATCAGTTTACCTGTTTAATCGATTCTTTGCCAATTCAATGGTATTTCAACGATCAGGTAATACCTAATGCCATTGGTACTTTATTTATAGCAGATGTACCGGGGCGATACAAAGTTTGTGTTCGTGGATATAATGGTTGCATAAATTGTTCGGATATTATTTCTTATCTTGTTTCTGTAGATGAATCTAAGAGTGATATTATGATATTCCCAAATCCTTGTGATAATGTGTTGAATGTAAATTTGAATATTAATTCTTCAGTGTACGCAAAAATTAGTATTTACAATGTAATTTTTGAAAAAGTATTTATTCAGGAATTTTCTAATAATTCAGTATTACACTTAGATGTTTCCTATTTACCAACGGGTGTTTATTTACTTGTAATAGAAAATAATTTAGACGTTCAACGAATTTTGTTTCTTAAAAATTAACTGAAACTTTTATCTCAGAAAAAACGTATAAAATACAAAACACTGAAAATGGAATATGAATTTTCTAATTAATATTAATAAACCGATTTATCTAACACTTGTTGCTATATTAATATTTTTGCGTTTTTCAATTGATACTATTTTTTACTATTTATTGCCTCAGGATAGTTTTGTTTTCTCATATTGGACTTTCTTTTCGTCTATTCTAATTTTATCGGCTTTTATTTATTACTTTTTCTCTGAGCAATTTGAAAAAAATAATAATGAGTATTCTAACGAGAAATTTGTATATGATTTTACACGTATTTTTTATTTGCAGTTATTGATATACATTTTAATAATTTTTCTACCAAATAATGATACATTCTACAGTCTTGAACTACCGTATTTCAAATTCTTTATTTCTGATGTTTCAACTGTTTTCTTTGCTTTGGCTACAATTTACTTAGCTTGGTTTTTGTTTGTCTGGTTAATAAGACGAAAGCACAAAAGAACAAAGCTATATTTAAAGATAATTGCTATTTTGCTTACTATTCTGCTGGTTATAGAATTAGCAAACTATGGATTTTTTAAGTCGCTTTATTTGAATAGCTTTATACCTCTTTTCCTATTAGTAATATATATTCTTACACTTTTAGTTACTAAAAAAAATAATTGGATTGCTCAGCTTGAACGCAAGCCAAAAATTAGACTTCTGTGGGTTTCACTTGCCAATCTAATTCTATCTATACTTTTAGCTGTTTCAATAATTGATAGTGACGGATTTTTATCACGAAACACAATAAATTTCTTATCTGGTGCAAATAATTTTTTCGGTGCAGTTGTTTTAGCTCTAAATGCTTTTTCTTTGAGAATTTTCCTTGCTGTAATAGTTTCACTTCCTACTGCAACAATCGTTGAACGAAAAACATCCGAAATTTCTTCTCTTACTTATCTTAACAAATTTATTGCTGAAACTTCGACAAAAAAGCCTGATGAAATCTTACAAATGGTTACTCAGCTTGCTTTAAATGCTTCTGGCAGTGCGGCTGTTTGGCTCGAAGTTTATCATAATGGTACTATTGACATTGGAGCTACAGCTCAAATTTCACCTGAGCTAATAAAAGATTTTCATTCCGACAAGCGAATTGGAAATATTTTTACTACTATTGAAAAGCCGGTGTTAGTTGAATCGGTACCAGAAAATGATGAAATTAAGTCTATTTTGAATTATTTTCATTTTGCAAATACATTAATTGCTATTCCACTGTATCAAGGTGCAAAAAGATTTGGCACTATTGTAGCAATCGATACGGAAGAATATGGATTCGAATTGGAAGATGTTGCTGTCCTCTCTGCTTTTGCCGATAATGTTAATTTAGCTCTCGAAAATCAGCGACTATTGCAGGAATCCTTACAAAAAGAACGTTATCGCAGCGAAATGTTAATTGCTAAGCGAATCCAGAAAGAGCTTCTTCCGCAGAATCTTCCTGAATTTCCTAAATTTCAACTTGCTGCTTATTCCTCACCTGCCGAAGAGGTTGGTGGTGATTACTATGACGTTGCCCGCTTTGCAGATGGAACTCCTTGCATTCTGGTTGGTGATGTTTCTGGCAAAGGAATGAGTGCTGCATTTTATATGGCTCAGCTCAAAGGTGCTGTGCATTCCGTTGCCCCACAAGTTAATTCTCCAAAAGAGTTGTTGTTAAAACTTAACAATATTCTTTTTGGATTGATGGACAAACAAAGTTATATTACTTTAAATTGCCTGAAACTCGATGAAAACAATAGCTCCATTACTTTTGCTCGTGCTGGTCATCCACCTCTTTTCCTGAAAAATTCGTCTGATGTCAATACGATTAAACCACAAGGATTAGGTATTGCTCTTGTTGGAAATGAATTATTCACTGATTATTTAGAAGAAGTCAATATTCAGCTTTCAAATGGCGATATTTTGATGTTAATTACTGATGGGGTGAACGAAATCCGTAACTCTTCAGGTGAAGAATTTGATTTTCAGCGAGTTTTCGACTTTCTTCTTACTCATAATTCTTCGGCTCAAAAATTGCTAAAACAATTTTTACAAAATATTGATGAGTTTAAAGGGGATGCACCTCAAATTGATGATTTAACTGTTTTCATTATTTCTTTTGGTTGTTTAGATAATACGAAGAGGTTAAAAAATGAATAATAATAATAATAATTTCAAAATTGAGAAAAAAAATATCGATGATTTAGTGTTGCTCTCTATTTCTGGTTATTTAGATGCACATACAGCACCTTTTCTCGAACAGGAAATAGAAAAATCAGTAAAAGATGGATGTTATAAGATTGTTGTTAATTTTTCTGATTTGGATTACATTTCAAGTGCTGGTCTTGGAGTTTTTATGGCTTTTATTGAAGATGTTCGTCAGAATGGTGGCGATATTAAGCTTTCTAATATGAAAGAAAAAGTTTTTGCTGTATTTGATTTGCTCGGATTTCCATTGCTTTTTGATATTCTTAACGAAGAAAGTGAAGCTATCGCTAAATTTAAAGGAAACTAAATGCTTTTGAGTGTTGAAAATAATAATTTTATTTGTATTAATGCAGACAGTGCTGAACTCGAAAGAATTCGCAAATTTGTGTTAGAGTTTGCTGAAAAATTTGGTTTCGATGATATTACTGCTAACAAAATTGTTTTAGCTGTTGATGAAGTTTGCACGAATTTAATCAAACATTCTTATAAATACGACAGTTCCAGAGAAATTTGCTTGCAAATATTAACCGATAACAATCAATTTTCCGTTCTCATTCTTGATGATGGTGCTTCATTTAACCCAAGTTCTGATACTTCATTAGATATGAATGATTATTTGAATAATTATCGTCGGGGTGGTTTGGGGCTTCATATAATCAATCTTGTTATGGATAAAATTCAGTATATTCCTCGTTCCGGTGATTTCCCACAAAATAGATTAATCCTAACAAAATATATTAAATAAATTTCTTTTGAAAGTTTCCTTTTTGCTTTCACAAAAAACAAATATTTTTGTATTTCGTTAATTGTTTATTTTCTTAACAATTTAAGGATTTTTAATGACTTCAAAAGAAATACGTAAATCATTTTTAGATTTTTTTGCTTCCAAAGCACACAAAATTGTTTCAAGTGCCCCAGTGATTCCTTTTGGTGACCCAACCTTGCTTTTTACTAATGCTGGAATGAACCAGTTTAAAGATGTTTTTCTTGGTCAAGGTAGTCGGGAATATACTCGTGCTGCTGACACCCAGAAATGTATCCGTGTCAGTGGCAAGCACAACGATCTCGAAGAAGTTGGAGTTGATACTTATCATCATACTTTTTTCGAAATGCTTGGTAATTGGAGCTTCGGCGACTACTATAAAGAAGAAGCTATTGAATGGGCTTGGGAATTGCTTGTTAAAACTTGGGGGCTTCCATCTGACCGTCTCCACGCTACAGTCTATCGAACTGATGATGAAGCATATGAAATATGGAAGAAATATTTGCCAATAGAACGCATCCACCGTTTCGATGAAAAAGATAACTTTTGGGAAATGGGCGAAACTGGTCCCTGCGGTCCTTGCAGCGAAATTCATTTTGACCGCACTCCCGACAAAAGTGGCGCAAATCTCGTAAATGCTGGCTCACCGGATGTTATTGAAATTTGGAACTTAGTCTTTATTCAATATAACCGTCTTATTGATGGCACTTTGCAACCGCTTTCTAAAAAACACGTTGATACAGGTATGGGGTTTGAACGTATTTGTGCCGTCCTTCAAGGGAAAAATTCTAATTATGATACTGATGTTTTTACTCCTGTTATCTCAAAAATAGAAGAGCTATCACACAAAAAATACTCCACAGACTTATCTAACAAAGACGGAATTGCGATGCGAGTAATTGCAGACCATTTGCGAGCATTATCTTTTGCAATTGCTGATGGTGCATTTCCGGGCAACGAAGGACGAGGATATGTGCTTCGTCGTTTGTTACGTCGGGCTGCTCGTTTTGCTCGTGAACTTGGATTTAAAGAACCTGTTATATATAAACTTTTGCCAACTTTAATTGATGTGATGGGGGACGTTTTCCCAGAACTAATTACTCACAGAAATACAATCGAAAGAGTTCTCCGAGCTGAGGAAGAAAGCTTTCTTCTAACTCTTGAACGTGGTCTTGAAAAATTCGAAGAAATCAGAAACGAACTTATAAAAGCCAATTCTAAAGTGATTCCTGGAGAACAAGCGTTTCTTCTCTACGATACTTATGGCTTTCCACTGGATTTAACCGAACTGCTTGCCCGTGAAAATTCTTTGACTGTTGATACACAGGAATTTAATCAAAAAATGACCGAACAGCGTGAGCGTAGCCGTTCCGCTCGTAAAGTCCTTGCATACGAAAATGAACTTCCATCTTTGGATTTTCAGACTACATTTGTAGGTTATAATAATTTTGAAGTGCAGTCGAAGGTTTTGTATGCCAAAGATAACTATTTAGTTTTGGATCAAACACCTTTCTATTCAGAAAGTGGTGGTCAGGTGTCTGATATTGGTGAAATTATTCTTGCTGGTGAAATTTATCAGGTTGTTGATGTTAAAAAATCAAATAACGCGATAATACACATCACTGATAGGGAAGTGGAGCCTCTTGTCGGTGAAATGGCTCTTGCTCGTGTTTCACGAGTTCGTCGCCTTAAAACAATGAGAAACCATTCCGCTACTCATCTTATGCACGAAGCATTGCGTAAAGTGCTTGGTGAACACGTTCAGCAAGCTGGTTCTCTTGTTTCTCCTGACTATTTACGTTTCGATTTTAATCATTTTGAAAAAGTTACTGACGAGCAAATCAAGCAAATTGAAAAAATTGTTAATAATAAAATTTATGAGCAAATCCCGGTAGAAGAACATATTCTCTCGATTAACGAAGCAAAGAATAATCCAAATATTAAAATGTTTTTCGGCGATAAATATGGCGAAACTGTTCGTTTAATTGTTATGGATAATAAATTCTCTCTTGAACTTTGTGGTGGAACACACGTTCGTAATACTGCTGAAATTGGCATTTTCAAAATTATTGCTGAAAGTTCAATTGCAGCAGGTGTTCGCAGAATTGAAGCAATAACGGGTGATGCTGTTTATAATTATATTTGCCAGCTGAATGATACTATCACTTCAAAAGATGATGAAATTGCAAGGCTTAAAGAAAATAATTTATACTTTGAAAAGCAAATTAGTCAGTATAAACTCCAATTTTTGTTCTCATCTATTCCGGAATTAATTAATAATACTGTTAAAATTAGTGATATTTCAGTATTAATTCATCAAAGTGAGTTGAATAATATTGATGAACTACGTCTTTTTGCTGAAAAATTGAGAGATACTTTTGGTAAAAACGGGATTTCGCTAATTATCTCTAAACAAGATGATAAAATCTCTCTTGTTTGCTCTGTTACAGACGACTTAAAAGATAAAATGCCTGCTGGTAAACTTGTTGGCGATGCTGCTCGTATACTTGGCGGTGGAGGTGGTGGAAAATCTCATCTTGCAACTGCTGGGGGCAAAGACGTTTCAAAACTTCCCGAACTCATTAACGGTGGATTTATTGAAATTGTAAAAAAATATTTGTAGTAATATTGATATTTTCCCTTTTTATTGTTTTAGAAATGGCTGTTTCAACTATTGTTACAGTCATTTCTTTTTTATATTTAAATAAATAATCAAAAAGGCTGTCTTTTCGAGACAGCCTTCTTTAAAGAAGCAATTTATTGTAAAACTAAAATTTACAAATTAATAGCGGCGGTTTCCATTGAATCTTCTTTCCATTGGACGAGCATCTTCGCGTCTTTCTTTTGCTTCATTAACTTTAATTGTTCTGCCACCGAATTCGATTCCGTTCAAAGCTTCGATAGCTGCATTGCCATCTGCTTCATCCATTTCAACAAAACCGAACCCTTTGGGTCTGCCTGTTACACGGTCGCGAATCAATTTTACATTATGGACATCGCCATATTGGGAAAACAAGGTTGAAAGTTCCTCTTCTGTGGTTTGAAACTTGAGGTTTCCAACATAAATCGTAATCATAAAAAACTCCAAAAAACAAAAAAATTAGTTAAAACTTAGTTCTGAGAAAACTCAACAAGATAATTAAATTATTCGATTTAACTCTTGATTGGATTTCTTTCAAAACCTAATAACAAATATAGGTTAATTATTTAACATAAACAAGAAAATTATAATATTTGTCCATCTTTCATTTTAAGAACAACATCAGAAATAGAAGCAATATCTGAACTGTGAGTCGCGATAATAAAAGTTGTTGAAAATTCAGATTGTATTCGTTTTATCAAATTTATAAACGACATAGCATTTTTTGCATCTAAATTTCCAGTAGGTTCGTCTGCCAGAACAATCTCCGGTTTATTTATTAATGCCCGTGCAATTGCTATACGTTGCTGTTCACCGCCGCTTAATTCCATCGGTTTATTATTAATTTTGTCTGCAACTCCTGTTAATTCAAGTAATTCTATTGCGTCTTTTTTTGCATCGCTTGGCTTGCTCCCAGAAATGAGTTTCGGAAGCATCACATTTTCCAGTGCAGTAAATTCTGGCAACAAGTAATGAAACTGAAAGACAAATCCAATTGTTCTATTTCGAAAAATATCTAACTCATTTCGTTTAAATTGAGATAATTGTTTAGGAGAATTATCAATATTATAAATTATTTCTCCACTATCAGGTTCGTCAATTGTTCCAATGATATGCAACAAAGTGCTTTTTCCGACACCCGAAGGTCCAACCAAAGCAACAATTTTTGAACGTTCAATCGATGTAGAAACTCCTTTTAGAACAACATTTTTTTCGTGTTTGTTGTTTGAGTAACTTTTAGTAATGTTATTTATTTCAATAATGGTGTTCATTACATTTTTCTAAGTTGGGCATTGAATTTATTTTCCACAGCCTGGATAATTTTATTAATCTTACTTTCTACTTCTTCATCAGTCAATGTCCGTTCGGATGAAGAAAAAATAAGGCTAAATGCAAGGCTTTTCTTTCCTTCTGGAATGTTTTTTCCCTCATAAACATCGAAAATATTAACATCTGACAATAATTTGCCACCATTAGTTAGAATTTCATCCAGAATATTTTTTGCCTCTGTGTATTCATCAACTATGAAAGCCAAGTCTCGTTCGACCGAAGGAAATGGACTTACTGGTAAATATTTGTTTTCTACTGTATTGTAATGTGAAACATAAGAAAAATCAATTTCGGCAAGCAGTACATCTTCCTCAATATCGTAATTTTTAAGAACGCTTTTATTCAAATATCCACAATAGCCTATAATTGTATTATATAATTCAATTTTAACAGAATTGGGTGAATATATTCTATTTTCATCTAACTTTGAGAAAGAAATCGGAAGGCGTAGAAAATCTGCTAAATCTTCTATGAATCCTTTTATATCATAGAAATCGAACGGTCTTTCTTTCTCGCTCCACTGTTTTGGAAATGTTTTGCCGACTAAACTAATTGCAAGTATTTCTCTTTCTTCGTATCCCGGAAGAATTCCATCATCAGAATGTTTAAAAATTTTACCAATTTCAAAAAATTTCAGATTATTATTTCCATATCTAATATTTAAATTAATTGTTTTCAATAATGAGGGAACAATTGATGGTCGCATTATTGACAATTCTTCGCCAAGTGGATTTGATATTTTAACAGGGTCCGAAGTGAAAAGCTCAGCAGAACGTGTGTCAATCATATTTTGAGTGAGAATCTCCGAAAATCCATTCGAAACAAAATAATTACGGATTTTGTCTTTGAGTGGAGAGATTTGCAAGTTTTGATCCACGATATTTTCGCTAAACGTAATGGAAGAAACATAATTAGGCTCGATATTATCATAATTATAAAATCTGGCAACTTCCTCAATTAAATCTATTTCCTCAAAAATATCATTTCTTCGATGAGGTATTCTGTATTTCACATAATCGTTCGTTTGCTCAATTTTTTCAAAACCAAGATTTTCAAATATTTGTAGCATAAACTCATTTGAAATTTCGCAACCAATGATTTTTCGAGCACGCTCAAAACGTAGAGATATTTCTTTCAATTTAATAGGTTCTGGGTAAACGTCGATTTCTGAACCAACAATTTCTCCACCGCAAAGTTCTGCAATGAGAGATGCGGCTCTGTTTAAAGCAGGGATAACATTTTCAATATCTACTCCGCGTTCAAATCTATAGGAGGAATCGCTGGATAATCCCAATTTCTTTGATGTCTTGCGAATAAGTGATGGATTAAAATATGCTGATTCCAACAAAATGTTAGTTGTATCATTAGTTATTTCCGAATTTTCGCCACCCATAACTCCGCCTAAAGCAATTGGCTTTTTCTCATCAGCAATTACTATCATATAATCATCAAGAATTCTGGTCTTACCATCGAGTGTAACAAACTCTTCATCTTTTATTGCTTTACGTACAATGATTTTTTTACCTTCGATTTTATTATAATCGAAAGCGTGAAGAGGTTGTCCCATTTCATACAATACATAGTTTGTAACATCCACTGCTGCATTTATTGGACGAATTCCAAGTTTTGTAAGAGCATTTTGCAACCAGTTGGGAGATGGCTTGATTTTTACATTTTTGATTATTCGAGCAGAATATCTTGGACAAATATTAGTGTCCTCAATTGTGATTTTTGCATAATCAGAAGCATTTTCATTATTTGAAACTAAATTGATTTCAGGGGAACGAATTTGTTTATTCAATTTTGTAGCAATTTCTCTTGCTATACCAAGATGACTTAGGCAATCAGCCTTGTTAGGCGTAATTCCGATTTCAAATACTACATCATCTAATCCGTAGTATTTTGCGAATTCCATTCCTACAGGTGCGTCTTCAGGAAGCACCCATATACCAGAGCTGTCTTCGCCTAAATCTAATTCCACCTGACTGCATATCATTCCGAATGATACTACATCACGAATTTTTCTTTTTTCGAGCTTGAATCCACCATTAGGAACAACTGCTCCGATAGTTCCGAATACTACCTTTTGTCCCTTTCTTATATTTGGTGCTCCGCACACTACTTGAACGGTTTCACTGCCAAAATTAACCTGGCAAAGTGATAATTTATCAGCATTAGGATGTTTTTCGCATTCCAAAACTTCTGCAACATAAAAGCCTGAATATTTTTTATTGTAATCGATTATACTATCAACTTCCAAACCTAACATTGTCAAAGTATTATCGAGTTCTTCAGTTGTCATTTCAATATCAACAAATTCACGAATTTTCTTTAACGATACTAACATACAGATTAATTATTTGAATAATTAGACTTACTATTTAAACTTTGCAATATAATATATTGATAAGAGAAATAAAAATTTTAGTTGTAATACCGAGCTTTTAGGATGCTCCAAGAAGGGTAAATGGTGTCATTTGAAGTTTGAAAATCAGACCAACGAACAATTTTGTATGTGCCATCAATAGCTTGAGAAATTGTCAGTAGCATTCTGCCATTATATTTTTCTAAATTTAGAGGTTGAACAGTTGGCAGGTGAATTTCATAGTTAGCTGCAAAAATGATTGAATCGGGAGAAGTGTATTGGTACTGGCTTTTTTCAAAATTTAGTGATATTGTATTGTCGCCACTTGCAGCCGAAATTATTGATTTAAAGCTTCTTTGTTCTTCTGCAATAGTCCAATTTTGAAAGATTGATTGATATGTTGCAAAAGCATCCTGAGCCGGGATAAAGTTATATTTGCCATTTCCGATAAAGCAATCAGAATAATTTTGCAGACGCTTGTATCTTACAGAATTCAAAAAGTTTTGCATTAAAACTTCCGGGCTCGTTGCAGGCAGAAATACAACAGGACTTTGGTCAGGTTCCTCTGGTGAACGTGTTTCGAAAATTCCGCAAGAATATAAAAAGCATAGTAATATTAGCAAATACCATTTCAAAGTGTAATGCGCCCTTCTAATGCTCTCGAAAGTGTTGCTTCATCAGTCCATTCAAGTGACGAACCAACAGGCAGCCCGCTAGCTATTCGTGTTACTTTGATGTTCAATGGTTTTATCAATTTGGCAATATACTGCGAGGTAACTTCTCCTTCTACAGAAGGACTTAAAGCAAGAATTACTTCTTCTACCGAAGGAACTCTTTCAATTAACTCCTTGATCTTTAAATCAGAAGCATTTATTCCACCAATTGGATTAATAAGTCCGTGAAGAACGTGGTACACACCCCTAAATTCATTAGTCTTCTCAATTGCAAAAAGATCTTTTGGCTCTTCGACTACACAGATCACCCTTGAGTTCCTGCTATTTGAAGCACAAATTGGACAGATATCGTCGTCAGAATAGTTGTAGCAAGATTTGCAAAGTCTTATATTGCGTTTCAAATTGTTCAATACAGCAATAAATTCATCAATATATTCTTGATTTTGACGTAGAAAAAAATATACCAATCTTTGAGCAGATTTCCTTCCAATAGAGGGTAGTTTAGCAAAAGTAGCAATGGCTTTTTCTATTGTTTGAGACGTAGAAATCATAAACCTAAATTAAACCCTGGAATATTTGGGAGTATACCTGTGGCTTTATTCATCTCTGCTGCAGCTAATTCAGTTGCCTTTTCACTTGCTATATTTATTGCAGCAACGATTAAATCTTCTAAGATTTGAACTTCATTAGGATTTACCAACTCTTTTGCTATTTTTACAGATACTACTTTATTAGCTCCATTCATTGTTACGCTTACCATCCCACCGCCACTTTCTCCAGTAACAGTTTTATTAGCGAGCTCATTTTTAATTTTTTGTATTTCTTCCTGTATTTTTTGAGCTTGTCCGAGCAATGATTGCAAGTCAAATTTCATATTTCCCTCTAATTTTTCTTCAAATATAACATTTTTTAATTTAATACGTATTAAATAAATAATGATTTATTAATGTCTTTATTTCACAACATTATTCAAGAGGTAAAAATGAGCATATTCAAAAGAATCGCTGACATCTTCAAAGCTAATGTTAATGATGTGCTTGATAAAGCCGAAGATCCAGAAAAGATGCTCAAGCAAATGGTTATCGAGATGGAGCAATCAGTTAATAAAGCTACTTTGGCTGTTGCTCAAGCAATTGCTAACGAAAAGAGTTTAGAACGAAAATTAGAGAAAGCTCGCAAAGACAAAGAAGAATGGGAACACAAAGCTATGGTTGCTTTGCAAAACAATAGGGAAGACCTTGCTAAAGCTGCCTTAGAGAAAAAAGCAATTGCTGAACGAAACATTAACGATTTAGTCCCGATTTTAGAGCAAGCTCGCCAAACTTCAAACAAGCTTCGTCAACAGCTCGACCAGTTGAAATCCAAGCTTGATGAAGCCCGTACTCGTCAAAGCACTCTTGTTGCTCGTTCGCAAGCTGCCAAAGCTCAAAAGCAAATCGCCCAATCATTCAGCGGTGTTGGCACTGATGCTTTCAGCAAGTTCGATAAGTTCGAAGGGAAAATTGAAAAACTTGAAGCTGAAGCTTCCGCATTCGAACAACTCGCAGGCGAAAACACTTCTTTAGATGATGAATTCAAAAAACTGACTTCATCAAAAGATGTAGAAGACGAATTACTCGCTCTAAAATCTAAAATGGGCATGTTGCCACCAAACCAAGAAAATCAATAATAAGGTGGAATATGGAATTGTTAATTAATAAGGAGAAAAATAATATGATAGAAACTCCTGTGGAACTTATTCAGTCCACAATTGATAAGGTTGAAAATTATTTAAAAGAAATTTTCCCTGATTATATTTCATTCGGGAATGGTTCTTTTACTGTTAATTATGGTTCTTCGCAGATAATGATTATTGTTAGACCTTTTACTGAAACAGAAACTTGCGTTGAAATAGTATCCAATGTTGTTACTGGTGCAGATATTACTCCTGAACTAATGAAATTTTTGCTGAGTAAAAATTCTGAAATTCATTTTGGTGCTTTTGGATTATTGTTTGATGATACCATTACTTTTCAACATTCTATAGCTGGCACAAATATGGATAAGAATGAATTTGAAACTTCGCTTAAAACTGTTGCTATTATTTCTGATCATTATGATGATGAAATCGTTAAAATTGCCGGTGGGAAACGAGGGATAGATTTGCTCGGTGAAGAAATCGAATAATTTGTTTATAATAAAGTAACAAAGTAAATTTAAAAAGGGCTGTCAAAAATAGACAGCCCTTTCAGGTAATGAAAGTAATAATAATCAACTAAATATCCAAATTTTTCACATATTGAGCATTTCGTTCAATAAACTCTCTGCGAGGTTCTACTTTATCGCCCATAAGTGTTTGGAATATTATTGCTGCTTTTTCTGCATCTTCAATATTTACACGCAATAAAGTTCGTTTTTCTGGGTTCATTGTTGTTTCCCATAACTGTTCAGGGTTCATTTCTCCAAGCCCTTTAAAACGCGATACTACAATTCCACCTTTTAATTTTACTTCTTCATTTCCATCGTTTGTTTCTTCTTGCTCTTCATTAGATTGTATTTTTGCATTCGGACTATCTTTCATTAATCTTTGTATAATACTATCTCTTTCTTCTTCATTATTTGCGTAATATTCAAGTTTTCCTTTTTTTATCTTGTAAAGTGGTGGTTGAGCAATGTAAAGCATTCCTTTGTTTATTAAGTCTCGCATATATGTGAAAAAGAAAGTAAGCAATAGCGTTCTAATGTGTGAACCGTCCACATCAGCATCAGCCATAAGTATTATTTTTCCATATCGAGCTTTTGAAACATCAAAATCTTTTTCTTTACCATTTCCGTTACCATTTGAGCTACCGTTTTCCTCACTGTTTGGTTTGTGAGAAAACCCAGCACCAATTGCGGCGATAATGGTTTTAATTTCATCGTTTTCTAATATTTTATGTGGTGTAGCTTTAATCACATTCAATATTTTACCCTTCAGAGGAAGAATTGCCTGAAAGCGTCTATCTCTTCCTTGTTTTGCAGAACCACCAGCAGAATCTCCTTCGACTATGAACAATTCTGTGTCTTCGGGAGAATTGAGAGAGCAATCCGCAAGTTTTCCAGGTAAAGTTGAATTTTCAAGTGAATTTTTTCTTCGAACAAGTTCCCGTGATTTACGGGCTGCAATGCGAGCTTCAGCAGCCGAATTAGCTTTTTCAATGATTTTTTTTGCTTCGGAAGGATTAGAATCTAAATACTCTGCTAATTTTTCATTTACAATTGACCTGACAATACCTTCTACTTCTGCATTCCCCAATTTTGTTTTAGTTTGCCCTTCAAACATCGGGTTAGATACTTTGACAGATACAATAGCAGTTAAACCTTCACGAAAATCTTCACCTGTAATTTCAAATTTATTTAACTTGTTGTTTTTTGCATAGTCATTAAGCGTACGAGTGAGTGCTGAACGAAAACCGCTAACGTGTGTTCCACCTTCTATTGTATGAATATTATTTACATAGCTCAATAAAGTTTCGCTATAAGAAGTGTTGTACTGGAAGCAAATTTCAACTTCAATATTTGGATTATCATTTTTCCCATAAATATATACGTGCTTTGATATTGGAGTATTCGAACTATCAATGTAGCTGACAAAATCTTTCAATCCACCTTTGTATAGGTATTCTTCTTTTATTTCCTCTCTTTCGTCAATAATAGTAATTTTTACTTCCGGATTTAAAAATGCGAGTTCACGAAGTCTGTCTGCAACTCGTTCGTATTTGAAAGTAACAGTTTGAAAAATTGATGGATCTGGATAAAACTGAATTGTTGTTCCGGTTGAAACTGTTTCACCAATTATTTCTACATTTGTAACCGGAATACCTTTTTCATATATTTGTTGGAAAATTTTACCTTCTCTTTTAACTGTTGCTATCAGTTTAGTTGATAATGCATTTACACAAGATACACCAACACCGTGCAATCCACCGGATACTTTATATGTATTATTATCAAACTTACCTCCTGCGTGCAGAGTACACATTACAAGTTCTAATGTGGAAATGTTTTTTTCTGGGTGAATACCAGTAGGAATGCCTCGACCATCGTCTTCAACTGAACAAGAACCGTCTGAATGAAGGGTAACAATGATGTTTGTGCAAAAGCCAGCCAGAGCTTCGTCAATTGAATTATCGACTACTTCGTTGATTAAATGATGCAAGCCTCTTTCACTTATATCGCCTATATACATCGCGGGGCGTTGTCGAACAGCTTCTAATCCTTCGAGAACCCTAATGCTTTCTTCAGTATATTGAGAGTTTGAATTTTTACTTTCTAATTCGAGTTCCTGGAAATCGTTTGCCATATTTCCTCTATTTCACAATAATTTATTTACAAAAATACGAAAAATTAACGAATCTTAATAGATTTAATAATGTTTTTTCCGCAAAATGAATTGAGCTTGTCTATAAGTTGCTCTTTACGAATAAGAATTTCAGTTCGCCACGTGGACGAATCAGCTTTCAATTGTAACACACCATCTTTAAGCTTTTGAGGTTCGATATGTTCAGCGAAGGTATCACCAACAATTTTTATCCATTCTTCTTTTATTTTGGCAAATGCAATTCCTTCGCCCCAATCGTTTAATTCGATTAATTGATTAATGATTTCCTTTAATGAATGGATGTTGTTAGAACTCATTACTCATCAACGCTTTCGAAAAGATTAATGATTTCATCCGGAGTTTTGCTCTTCAGGATTTTTTCTCTAAATTCATCATTATTTAAAAATCTCGAAATTTTGCTTAATAATCTTAAATGCATACCAATATTATTATCTTTTCCTAAAAGAAGAAAGCAAAGATTGACGGGTTCTCCATCAAGTGAATGAAAATCAACTGGGGTTTTTAGTGTAGCCATTGCAGCAACTGGTCCATCTATATATTCAGTTTTAGCGTGAGGAAGGCAGATATTTTTACCTATTCCCGTAGACATTATTTTTTCGCGTTCCATTATGCTTTTAAGCACAGCATTTCTATTTGATATTTTCCCTGAATTCATTGCCAAATCTGTGATTTTTTCAAGTAGATCTTGCTTGTCTTTTGCTTCAAGACCAACCTGAATACAACTCTTCGACAGCACTTCATTGATTTTCATTTCACACCTCAATAGTGAGTTTTTGAATATACAAAAATCTGAATTTAATTTTGATTATCAAAAAAAATGTTACTATGTTTGTTAAATTTTTTTCAACATTTAATCCTTGTCATGAATACGTTTGGACGCATATTCAGGGTAGCGATTTATGGAGAAAGTCATGGCTCTAATATTGGAATTACAATTGATGGGGTTCCAGCAGGCATCGCACTTAGTCCTGAAGACTTCTCAATTGAGATAAGCCGAAGGAAAAGCGGTTCTTTTTCTACTACACCAAGGATAGAAAGCGATATCCCAATTATTACTTCCGGTGTATTCAATGGTAATACTACGGGAACACCTATAAATATTATTTTTGAAAATAAAAACAAAGATTCATTAAAATATTCTAGTGAACTTTGTAAAAAACCAAGACCGGGACATACTGATTTTGTTTCTTTGCACAAATATTTTGGATTTGCAGATTATCGTGGAAGTGGTCATTTTTCAGGCAGACTTACTGTGGCTCTTGTTGCTGCAGGTGTGGTTGCAAGAAAAATTTTCCCTTGCAGTATTGATACAAAAATAGTTGAAATTGGTGGCAAACAAGACTATCAAGATTTGATTAATAAAGTAGTTGAAGAAGGCGATTCATTAGGAGGCGTTCTCGAAACGGTTATCACTGGTGTTCCTATTGGGCTGGGAGAACCATTTTTTGATAGTGTTGAATCCTTAATTAGTCACATTATCTTTTCTATTCCCGGAGCCAAAGCTATTGAATTTGGTGCCGGATTTAATTCCTCAAAAATGTTGGGTTCTGAATATGCTGATTCAATAATAAACTCTGATGGAATTACTGAGACTAACAATTGTGGTGGAATAATCGGTGGAATTACGAATGGCAATAGTATTATTTTCCGAACAGCATTTCATCCACCTGTCAGTATAAGAAAAAAATTGCAAACATTTGATTTTGAAAAGAATACGATAGATGAAATTCAAACTACTGGCAATCACGATAGCTGTTATGTTTTACGTGTTCCACCAATAATTGATGCTTGCGTATCTATTGTTTTAGCTGATTTGTTTTTAATTAGACAAAGTCAAATTTTGCAGAAATAATTTTTTAATATTATCTTACAATTATGAAATATTGTGTATATATATTTATTCTGCTAACAATTCTTGTTTTTCAAAAATCATACTCTCAATTTATTAATTGGGAAAAACCAGAAAATCTATCTGTGCTCAATACAAGTAAAGATGAGTTTGCTCCTTTTTTCGATAATAAATCTTCGATTTTATATTACAATTCCACCATTAGTGGTGTGTCGCAACTCTATTGGATGCAAACAAACGATAGTTTTGATTTCGGAAAACCTATTCTTCACAAAAGTAAACTAAATAATCCTAAAGAAAATCGTTCTTATTTCTTTTTTTGTGAGGATGGTACAATTTATTTATCAAAGTTTCGCCTTACCTCAAAATTTCCAGTTCTTAATCTTGCTGTTTCTGAAATATATAGAAATAATTATTCTGAACCTACATTTATAAAACAACTTCAATGTGATTGTTTTGTTTCTCATCCTACTTTATCAAAAGATGGGAGAACTCTTATTTTTGCTTCAAATTGGAATAACAAAACAAACTTAGACCTTTTTATTTCATACAAAAATAATGATGGAGTATGGAGCGAACCAATAGAACTATCTGAAATAAATTCTGATGGTAATGAAATCACCCCTTTTTTGTATAATGATAGTCTTCTGTTTTTTGCTTCTGACGGGTTGTATGGCATCGGTGGTTATGACATATATTATAGCGAATTTATTGATGGCACTTGGCAAAAACCTGTTCCATTGAATGATATTAACACTGAATTTGATGAAAGCGACTTTATTATGCTCGAAAATGGATTTGCTTTATTTGCTTCCAACAGACCATTCGGTACCGGAGGATTAGATTTATATTTGCTGAGACCTAAAATTAACCAAATTGAAGAAAGAAAAAATCCTTTGATGATTGTAAAATATAGTCCATTAGAGATAAAAGCAAAAAGGACAGTTTCATATTTTTCTCTCGATTTGTCTGTGCCACTTGCATACTCAGGCGATTATTTTAATTTTGATTTAAACATAAAATTTATTGATAATGAAATCGAGTTTGATTATACAAAGTATTCGCCTATTAACTATATTTTTGAAATTGCTTTTCTTTATTCCAAATTTCATAACGATACACTCCGTGTTCTTGTTTCTAAAAACTTTCCTTTAGTGAAGTTCCAAGATGATTTGATTGATTTTGGTAGTAAAGTAGGGTTCGATAAAAATAGGTTTATTATCATTCCAGATAGTAGCCTTTGCGAAAATTGTTTCAAAATTGATTTCAAAGAGAAAATTACTTTGCGAAATACTACTGTTCAAACTGAAGTTCCAAAATTGTACTTCGAATTTGAAACAGAAAATATACCATTAGACAATGAATTATTAGTTTTTCTCAATAATTCGCATAATTTTATTAAAAATATAAAACTTAGTTCGTATAAATTTTCATCTGAAATAGATATTACAGAACTTTTGGCGAACTGTAAATTTGACGAAGCTCTTGATTTTAGTTTTTCCACAGTTATTGATAATGATACTATCTCATTCTCAAATTTAAGTATTCCTATCTTGTCGAGTGTTACTAAAACTCCAATTATGAAAAGAAAAAATGATAAAATATATTTCTATTATTTATTGAGAATTTCTGATAATTATGATGAATTTGTTAATTCTAACTATAACGAGATAAATATGATTAAACAAAATTATCATATAGCAAGTTCCATTGATGTTTTTATTGATAAATTACGATATGAAAAAATTAGAAAAATGATAAATGAGAGAAATTTGTTTCCAAACAAAACAAATTTTATACAAACAGAGGAATATCGAGATGATTTTTTATTCGAGTTTCCAAATCATTTGTGGATAAGAGTTCCATTAAATAATTAATAAACTTTTCAGGAGTTTTTATGAATTGGTATGTTATAATAATTTTGTTGTATTTAATTGCTTTAACGGTTTACAATTTTTCGCAATCCAAAAAAGTTAAAAGTAAAGATGATATGATGGTGGCTGGACGCAGTTTAGGTGTAACAAAAATGGTTTTTACTTTGGTATGCACTTGGATTGGTTCGGGCACATTTATTGCAGGAGCTGAATTTGCATATCGCGCGGGTTGGAGTTCGCTTTGGATGCCGGCTGGCGCGTGGGCTGGAATTGCAATTATTTACTTTTTGGCTGCCAAAATTCGAACTTTCGGACAATACACTATCGGTGATATTTTAGAAGAAAGATATGGTAAGTTTGCCCGCCTTTTTGGTGCTATCGCATTGATTATTGCTTTCACAACAATTGTATCATATCAATTCCGGGCTGGTGGTTATATATTAAACGTCATTACAGATGGTGCGATATCTGTCGAAGCTGGACAAGCAATTGCAGCAGGGTTTGTTATACTATTTACAGCTTTGGGTGGTATGATTGCTGTTGCTCATACAGACTTACCTAATGGAATAATTATTGTTTTGGCGTGCATTGTTAGTGTGCCATTTGTAGTTGCTGCTTCTGGAGGATTGTCTGCACCGGCAGAATTATTGCCGCAATCTCATTTTGAAATTTTTTCTTCTGAATTTGGACGTTTCCCTGCTTTGAAAGGTTTTTCATACTTCTTAGCGACAATGTTTTTGCTTCTCGGTGTCCAAAGTATGTATCAAAAGTTTTACAGTGCCAAAACTCCTGCTGATGCAAAAAAAGCAGTATCTTTATGGATTGTTGGAACGATTATAGTCGAAACAGTAGTAGTTGTCATTGCTATCTACGCATCATCATATTTCTGGGGAAAAAGTGATTTTGACCCTGCTTCTATTGTTCTTCAAGCTGCAAAATTTTTAACTCCGGCTCCTGTTGGTTTGTTGTTGCTTGCTGCAGCCGTAGTAGTTGTGATTTCCACTGGGATGAATTATTTATTAAGTCCTTCCACTAATATTATTCGTGATATTTATCAGAGATTTATTAATCCTAATGCTGAGGACAAAAAAATTGTTGCATTGCAAAAGATATTTATTGTAATAATCGGCTTTATAGCATTTTTAATGATATTTATTCCTACATATTATAAAATGAATTTGTCTGTACTGAAATATGCATATTTTGCCTACACAGTATACGGTGTTGCAATTACTCCTTCTCTAATTGCGGCATTAAGCTGGAAACGTGCTACAAAAGCTGGCGGAGTTGCAAGTATTATCTCTGGAACTCTCTCAGTGATTATTTTGGATATTATTATTCCTGCGCTCTTTCCGTCTATTATGTATGATGGTGATCCTTGGGGTATTCCGAGTATTTATCCATCAATCATTATTTCTGTTGGCACTCTGTTTATTGTAAGTTTCTTAACTCCAAAACCTTCACCTGAGCAACTCGCAAAACTTTTCCCTGAAAAGTAATATTATTTGGGTTGAATATAAAAAAGAAAGAGGCTGAGAATAAATCTCAGCCTCTTTTGTTATAACACTAATTAATCAGCACGATTTAGTTTATATTATTTTTCAGCAAATTCGTTTGCACCGTGGCATTTTTTATACTTTTTGCCACTCCCACAAGGACAAGGGTCATTTCTACCTACTTTAACTTGGGTATTACGAATTGTCTTTGTTGTGGTTGCTTCTGGTGCTTGTTGTGCTTGTGGAGCACCCATAATAAATGATGGAACAGTTGATGAATGTTCATACTGAACATTTCTTTGTGAATAAGTGCTATTTCTATATGTTGGGGCGGATTTGCGTCTATCTTCTTCATTGGAACGAACAATTTGAGGAAAATATCTAAATGCAAATTGAATAAATGATTTATTAATATCTTTTACTAATTCCAAAAACATATCGTGTGCTTCTTGCTTATATTCAAGTAATGGATCTTTCTGACCATAAGAACGCAGATGAATACCTTCTTTTAAATCATCCATACTTCTTAAATGCTCACGCCATTTTTCGTCAATTGTTTGTAATATAGCAACTTGCTCTAATCGTGCCATAAATTCACTGCCAAGCATTTCTTCCTTCTTTTGGTAAAATTCCAATGCAATAGATTTAGCACGTCGAACAAACTCATCAAGCTTCATTTTTTCAAATTCTTCTTCACTCATTGGAATATCGCATAGGAGAGTTGTGCGTAAAGAATTGCGTAATCCTTTTACATCCTTGTTTGGGTAATGAGTTTCATACAATTCTATTAAATAATCTTCAACATACTCAAAAATTTCGCCTTTTAAGCGATCTCCTCTGAGTGCTGCTCGTCTTCTCGAATATATTACTTCTCTTTGATGATTCATTACATCATCATATTCAATTAATCGTTTTCTAATAGCAAAGTTATTTTCTTCAACCTTTTTCTGAGCGTTTTCAACTGCCTTTGTAATCATTGGATGCTGAATAGGTTCGCCTTCTGGTATTTTGATTTTCGACATTACATTAGCAATTCTATCGCTCTGGAATAATCTCATCAAATTATCTTCGAGAGAAATAAAGAATTGAGAGCTTCCTGGGTCACCTTGACGTCCGGCGCGTCCTCTTAACTGCCTATCGATACGTCGAGCATCGTGCCGTTCTGAACCAATAATAGCCAATCCGCCATTTTTCTTTACATCGTGGTCAAGCTTAATATCTGTTCCACGACCTGCCATATTAGTTGCAATTGTTACAGAACCTTTTCTTCCTGCTAATGCAACAATCTCGGCTTCGCGTGCGTGATGCTTAGCATTCAATACATTATGTTTGATTCCTTGACGGGTGAACATCTTAGACAATATTTCTGAAACTTCAACGGATGTCGTTCCGACAAGCACTGCTCTACCTTCCTGAAGAATCTTTTTAGTTTCTTCTAAAATAGCATTATACTTTTCGCGTTTTGTTCTATAAACTAAATCATCGTGGTCAATTCGAATTACTGGCTTATTTGTTGGAATAACTACAACTTCAAGATTGTATATTTTTTCGAATTCTGCTGCTTCAGTTTCAGCTGTTCCTGTCATACCAGCTAATTTTTTATAAAGTCGGAAATAATTCTGAAGAGTGATAGTTGCGAGGGTTTGAGTGTCCCTTTCCACTTTTACCCTTTCTTTTGCTTCTATTGCTTGATGAAGTCCGTCTGAATAACGACGTCCTTCAAGAATTCTACCCGTAAACTCATCTACAATCAATACTTTACCGTCCTGAACTACATACTCTATGTCTTTCTCATATAATGAATAAGCCCTGAGCAATTGAGAAATCGTATGAATTCTATCACTTCTTTCAGCAAAAAGATAATATACTTGGTCGATTTTTTGCTGTTTTTCCTCTGGTGTAAGTGTTTCATTTCCTTCGATTGCGCTTAGCTCAGCAGCAATATCTGGAATTACAAACATATCAGGATCTTCTTGACTTTGGCAAAGCAGTTGTCGTCCTTTTTCAGTAATATCTATTTGATGATTTTTTTCATCAATGGTATAATACAGTTCTTCGTCAATTTCAGGCATTCTGGCGCCTTTATCGCGCAGGAAAAAAAGCTCGGTTTCCTGACGTAGTTTTAAATTTTCTGCATCTTGCATCAATTTTAATAATTTTTTGTGCTTTGGCAGTCCGCGATGAGCGCGGAATAGTAGAACGCCGGCGGCATCTCGATCTTCTTTTTTTCCTGTTGCAAGTAGTCGTTCAGCTTCTGCTACAATCTCATTAACTAATTTGTTTTGTGCTTCAACCAGCCTTTTCACTCTTGGGTTCATTTCTTCGAATTTTTGGTCGGCAGAGGGAACAGGTCCTGAAATTATCAGAGGTGTTCTTGCTTCGTCTATCAAAACAGAATCGACCTCATCAACAATTGCATACCAGTGTGGTCTCTGAACAATGTGCTCAGAATCGACCACCATATTATCACGCAAATAATCAAAACCAAATTCATTATTTGTGCCATAAGTAATATCGCAATTGTATATTCTTTTTCTTTCAGAAGGTTCCATATTTGATTGAATTGCATCAACCGTAAGCCCTAAAAATTCATATACAGGTCTCATCCATTCACAGTCACGTTTGGCGAGATAATCATTGACTGTAACAAGATGGGCACCTTTTCCAGCAAGCGCATTTAAATAAAGTGGCATTATTGCTACAAGTGTTTTCCCTTCGCCTGTTGCCATCTCTGAAATTTTTCCCTGATGAAGCACTATTCCACCGATTAGCTGGACATCATAAGGAACCATATCCCAGATATAGTGTTGCCCGGCGTATGTATATGCAAATCTTTGGTCAGCAAGACGCTTGCAAGCTTGCTTTACTACTGCATAGGCTTGTGGCAATAACTCATCTAATTTATCTTCAATTCTTTCAAAAATTTCTCTGTCGAGCTTTCTAATTTTGTCATTAATTTCAATCACCTCATCAGCTGTAAGCTCAGATGATTTTAGCTGATTTTCGAGTTCCATCTTCTGATTTTCTAAATCTGAAACAGCGGACTTAATGATTTCTTTAAATTCTAATGTTTTAGCTTTAATTTGTTCGTCAGTTAAACTGTTGAATTCATCAAAATATCGATTAATTTCTTTGACAATTGGCATTATTTCTTTAATGTCTTTGTCGCTCTTACTTCCAAATATTTTTTTGAGTACGCTAAGCATTTTCTTTAATTCCAAAAATATACAACTTATTTAAAACGAATAATAGAACAATATCATTTAATATATGAAACAAAAATAACAGTTTTTGAATTAAATACTATTATAATGTTTGAAAAAAATAATAAAAGTATTATTTTACTTGTAACTTTCGGCATAATTATTGCATATTTGAGTAATTAATAAGTGTTTGAGGTTCAAATGAATAATGCTTTAAATAGGCTTCAGTTCGATAACGATCTACCTTATGGTTTTTCAAACAAAAAAGCTACTGGCAAAATGCCTAATCCATTACCAGAAAAAGTATTTTTGAATTTGGGTTGTGGTAAAGATATTAGGAATGGCTTTATAAATATAGATTTATTCAGCGACGACCCGAGTGTTGTCTATGGTGATGTCAGAAAGCTTGAATTACCTGATAATTCAGCCGATTTAATATTGGCTAGTGATATTTTAGAACATTTTTCTCACCGCGAAACACAGAATATTTTAAATGAATGGGCAAGAGTGTTAAAGCCAGGTGGTGAACTAATTATTCGTTGTCCATCTCTAAGGTTGCAAGTTAATGCCTATGTTAATGGTGTTTGGAATGCTGATGTTGCGTCGTATATGATTTTTGGCGGGCAAACTAATCCCGGAGATTATCACTGTGTTGCTTTCGATGAGCAATCAATAAAAGACAAGTTGCATAAAGCTGGATTAATTGTTACAGAATTTTACGAAGAAGATACTCCTCAGGACAGAGGCTTCATTAATTTAAATATGACTGTTCGAGCTATTAAGAAAAAAATAGAACAGGAATTATTTGAAAGCTCTTCAGTTCCAGAGATTATTGCCCAAGAACAAAATAATGAGAATGTTCAAAGAGAAGATTTTTTTGATATTGACGATTTGATGAATTTGTCAAATGATTTCTCTTCGCTTGAAAATCAAACACAAAATATTCAGTTTGATGATTCTAAGAGCATTACACCAAATGAACCTCAGTTAAACATAGTTTGGGAAGGTTCCCAATTTGTATATCATTCGCTTGCTTTGATTAATCGGGAACACTGCTTAAATATCCTTGAAACAGAAGCAGCAAACCTTACGATTATTCCTTACGAACCAGATGCTTTTTCTCCGGACTTGTTCCCAAAATATAAGAAATTGAAAGAAAATGATATTCGATATAAACAAGATGTTCCTGAGGAAATTTCTCGCCTACCATACGTCTGGATTCGTCATCAATGGCCGCCAAAAGC
>JAOAGZ010000022.1 GCA_026415495.1 Eximiradius proteiniborus
GGAATATTGAAATGAATTTCGCGGTTAGAGTTTCTTAACAAATCGCGAGTTGCTTGATCTAAGCCTAATTTTTCTGCAACTTGGTCAAATTGTTGCTGAGCCATTTGAAACGGATTGAATGAACCAGTAGCCATAAATTCCTCACAATTTTTTTAAATAATCGGGTAATCCCGTTTATTAATTATAAATTAACAAATTTGTTTATTATAGTAATGCAATTTATGTAAATTTTCGATACGAAAAAACAAAATTTGAGTTTTATCGGAGAAACATAAATTAAAATTGCTGTCCTGAAATTAATTGTTTCACACTCTCTCATTTTTCAGTTATTATAAATACTCTGAATTATTAATTTACAACACTGGCTAAGGACATCCGTTTATTTTACTAAAAACATCATTAGCATATATTCTTTTTACGATGCGAAAGGAAAAGAATATGAACTATTCTTAACAAAATTATTAGTCAAAATTAATTTGAATTTTTATGATTATTTCATATTTTCCAAGACATTAATCAGGTAGATTAGCAATTGTATTAAACTATTTTTATGCTATAATTCAAATTTTTTGTTGTACTCTAAAAATTGGAGAAAATTTATGAAACTTATTAACAATTTTGTTGTATTTGTTATGTTATTAATTTTATCCGCAACAGTAATAAAGGCACAGGAAGATGAACAAGCAACGGGATTAGAATTTACTTATGGTGCTGATTTAGTTAGTCGTTATATTTGGCGTGGCGGAGAGCTCGCCGGCAAGAGCAACCCACAGTTTCAACCAACAGTTAATTTAACTTATTCTACTGAAAATGCTGGCTCTTTTAGCTTTGGGATTTGGTCGTCGTTTGGACTGAAAAAGAATTATATTGAAACTGATTTCACTTTGTCTTACAATATTTCAACTGATTTTGGCGAATTTGGAATTGCCTTTGCAGATTATCATTTCCCATATACCAAGAAGAAGTTTTTTGATTTTAAAGGCGACGGCGAAGGCTCGCACACAATAGAAGCGGCGTTTTCGTATGTGCCGACGCAGGAATTTCCAATAAAACTATTTCTTGCAAATAACCTGTGGAATGATATTCCAAATGATAATTCATTATATATCGAGGCAAGCTATCCGTTTGAGTTGCTTACGCTATCTTTCAATGCTTTTGTCGGGACAGCGAAAGGAAAAAGTTTTTATTATGGAGTGAATACAGATAAATTTGAATTAACAAACGCAGGTATTTCGGTTTCACGGGCAGTTAATTTTACAGAGGACTTTGCTTTGCAATTCGGACTGGACGAAATATATAATCAACATTTAAAGAAAAACTATATAGTTTTCAAAATTTCTTATTTTAAATAATCTTCTGGCAAAAAGCTATGGGTGGATTCATACAAAAAATATCATTAAAAAACATCAGTATTTTGGTGGGAATAGCAACAATTATAGAATTACTCCTGTTGTTATTTTCAACCAATCAAACTATGAAAATCGTAGCCTCGAATATTGCTACAATTGGTGGCAATATTTTTGCAATATTTATGATTATATGTGCTTTAAAAGCATCAGCAAAGAAATTTGATTATTACAGGTTCTGGCTTTTGCTTGCATTTGCTTTTCTTTTCAATTTAGCAGGGGAAGCGATTTATAATTATCTTGAAATTATTTCTCACCAAACGCCTTTTCCATCCATAGCAGATCCTTTTTATTTAGCTTTTTACCCGATAATACTTATTGCAATGTTTCTTTTTCCAACGGGCAAACATAGCACACAGCGAAAATACATTATTATTATTGAAATGCTTGTAGTACTGCTTTCATCACTAATGATTTTTACTGAATTCTTGTTTGGTCCGATACTTAATAATAATGAAAGCCTTTTGGAAAAAGTATTATCAATATTTTATCCGGCAGGAGATTTTCTTGTTCTATGGGCAGTAATTTACATACTTTTCAGCAAAATCAGCAAAGATGATACTAGGATAATATTTCTTCTTGCACTTGGTTTATTGATGTTTGTTTTTGCTGATATTATTTATTCGTTTCTCAATGCAGATAATCTATACTATACTGGACACATATCGGATATTACATATTTTATTGCATATGTATTTTGTGGACTTTCAGCTGTCGCTTTTGTTGAAAACACGCAAAAAGAAGCCTCAGATGAAAAGGCAACAGAAAACATTCAATGGATGGCATATAGTCCTTACATTTTTCTATTAATATCGATTTTTGCTTTCTATTATGTAGCCCGAAAAGAAACATACTTAAATCCTGATATTATAGGAACTTCAATAATTGCGATTGTTGTATTAATATTGCTTCGTCAGATATTATTTTTCCAGGAATTCAAGAAATTAAATATTGAATTAATAGAAAGCGAAAAGAAATACAAATTGATAACTGAAAATTCAACAGATTTAATTTATGTTTATAGTTTTGTGCCTGAACCTCATTTTGAGTATTTATCACCATCGTGTAAGTTGCTAACAGGATATGAACCAGAAGAGGTTTACAGAGAACCAGATTTTTACTTGAAATTAGCAGCTGACAAGGAAAACATCAAGTATTTTGCCTCAGTCTTAAAAAATCAATACCTGCCATCGAAAATAGAAGAGAGATGGAGAAAAAAAGACGGTTCTATAATCTGGGTTGAGCAGCTAATTAGCAGGAATTTTGATGAACATGGGAACCTGATTTCTTTTCAAGCAACTGTGCGTGATATTACTGAACGGAAGCAAGCAGAAGCGCTAATCAAAGAAAGCGAAGAAAGATTTCGTTCTATTGCTGAAAACTCTACCGACGTGATTGCTCTAACAGATAATCAGGGCATTATTACTTATATTTCACCTGCCTCCAAAGCAGTTTTTGGATATGAGCCAAATGAAATGATTGGGAAAAAATTCACTAATTTTCTTGATACTACATCTATTCCTCTGGCTCTTGGTGAATTCCGCGCAGCAATAGAATTTCTCGGCAGGACGAAAAACCTCGAATTGCTGATGAAGCGAAAGGATGGTTCTACATTTTATGGTGAGCTTAATGGTGTAGTATATCAAACCTGTTCATTTTTTGGAACACTTGTTACAATACGTGATATTTCTGAACGAAAAGAAACGGAGCAAGAAGTTCAAAATAGCCGGACAATGTATAAATCTGTATTCGAAGCAACTGGAACAGCCACAATAATAGTAGATGAGCACGGTACAATTCTGGAGGCAAATTTACAATGTATCCAAGATACAGGATATAGCCCCGAAGAACTTGTCGGCACAAAATGGACTAATTATGTGGCAAAAGAATCGCTTGATTTGATGCTAAAATATCATACGCTTCGTCGGATCGACCCAAAACTGGTTCCTAACAAATATGAAGTGAAATTAATCAACAAAAAAGGTGAAGTTCGAGACGTACTGCTTTTTGCAAATGTTATTCCAAACACGAAAAACAGTGTAGTCTCGATGCTCGATTTAACTGAACGCAAGCGATTAGAGCAATCGCTTCGCAAAAGCGAGCAACAGTATCGCCTGATAATGGAAAATGTGAGCGAACTGATATTTCTTGCAAGAGATGCCAAAATAATAATGGCAAATCCAAAAGTCCTGGAGTTTTTGGGTTACTCGATGGAACATATACAAAATACTCCTTTCATTGAATATATTCACCCGGACGACAGACAAATGGTGTTGGAACGCCATATAAAACGCTTAAATAAACTTATCGATGAAAAAGAAACATATGAGTTTAGAATTGTTCGAAGCAATGGAGAAATACGAAACGTAGAGATAAATGTTTCGCTTGTTGATTGGGACGAAAAACCTACTACAATTAATTTTCTAAGAGATATAACCGAAAGGAAACGCATAGAAGAAGAACTGAGGGAAAGCGAACGCCGCCTGCAAACATTGATGAACAACCTGCCGGGTATGGTTTACCGATGCAAAAACGACAGGAACTGGACGATGGAATTTGTGAGCGATGGGTGCGAAGAACTTTGCGGATATAAACCAGAGGAACTATTGAATAATAATGTAATAAGCTACAACGATTTGATTAATCCTGAAGATAGGGACTGGATTTGGGAAGGTTGGCAAGACAAACTAAGCAGAAAAGAAAAAATGACTCTCGAATATCAAATCACTTGCAAAGATGGCACCCAAAAATGGGTTTGGGAACAAGGACAAGGGGTGTATAATGAAAATGGTGAACTTGAAGCTCTCGAAGGATATATTATAGATATTACTGAAAGAAAAAGCATCGAAGAACAAATGAAGGTGAGCAAGGAATATATTTCTGCTATTTTCAATTCTGTTACTGATGCAATATTTGTCGATGACGCAGACACAGGAGAAATAATTGACGTCAACAAAGCAACCTGCGAAATGTATGGCTATTCTTACGAAGAGCTTCTTAAAACTCCGATAGGAGATCTAAGTCTCGGTGAACCACCTTATTCGCAGGAAGACGCAATTAAATGGCTTACCAAAACACGGCAAGAAGGTCCGCAAACATTCGAATGGCTTGCCAAAAGAAAAGACGGCAGTCTATTCTGGGTAGAGGTAAGTTCTCATTTTATATCAGTTGGTGATAAAAACCATTTTGTCGTATCTGTTCGTGATATTACTCGACGCAAAAAAATTGAGGAAGAGTTGAAGGTATCTTATGAAAGGTTCGACCTTGCTATAAAAGGAACAAACGATGGTATTTGGGACTGGGACATAGTGGCAAACAAACATTATCGCTCCCCGAGATGGAAAGCTATTTTGGGCTACGCTGAAAATGAGTTGCCGGACGATGAAGAATCATTTAATAATTTAATTTACGAAGGCGATTTGCCGCGTGTTACCAAGCATTTGAATGACTATTTGGAGGGACGCACAAAAGATTACGAGATTGAGTTCAGAATGAAGCATAAAGACGGTTCTTTGAGGTGGATTTTAGCACGTGGGGTGGCGATTCGGGACGCCAACAACAAAGCTATTCGTATGGCTGGGTCGCATACTGATATTACTCAACGCAAGCAAGCCGAGCAAGAACTATTGATGGCAAAAGAAACATATGAAAGTATTTTCAATTCAGTTGCAGAGGCAATATATATTCAGGATGAAAACGGTACATTTATTGAAGTGAATTTGGGCGCGCAATTAATGTATGGTTACTCTCGAAGTGAGCTGATTGGAAAAGGTCCTGCTGATGTTTCGGCGTCGGGAATGAACGATTTAGAAAAAGTTCAAAGAATTTTCGAACAAGTGCAAAAAGATGGAGTTTCGAGAAGCTTTGAATTCTGGGGCGTCCGGAAAAATGGAGAAATTTTCCCTAAAGATGTTTCAATGAACAAAGGGAAATATTTCGGCAAAGACTGCATAATTGCCATTGCCCGAGATATTTCCGAACGCAAGCAAGCTGAAAAACTACTTCAAGACACCAAAAACACATATATGAGTATTTACAACTCTGTTTCCGAAGCTATATATGTTATTGATGAAAACGGTAAATTCGTGGACGTAAACCTTGGCGCCGAAAAAATGTACGGATATACAAGAGAAGAACTGTTAAACAAAAACTTTTTTGAGGTGTCGGCTCCCGGAATGAATGATTTGGAACTAATACAGAAAATTGGGTTAGAAGTGCTCACAACCGGAGAACCAAAACACATAGAATTCTGGGGAATTCGCAAAAACGGCGAAATATTTCCAAAAGAAATTTCAATCAACAAAGGGAAGTATTTCGGAAAGGACAGAATAATTGTTTCTGCCCGCGACATATCCGAACGCAAACGCGCGGAACAAGAGCTTATCCGAACAAACGCAGAACTCGAAAGAGCCAACAGCGAGAAAGACAAGTTCTTTTCGATTATTTCGCACGATTTGCGTTCACCGTTTAATTCATTTTTGTCGATTACGAAAATTCTATCTGAACAGTTCAACAAAATAAAAATGTCGGAAGTTCAGCAATATGCAAAAGATTTAAATAGTTCAGCAGAGAACTTATTTAAGTTGCTCGAAAACCTGCTTTCGTGGTCGCGTCTGAAGCGAGGTGTAACAAATTTCAAGCCAGAGGAGCTATACTTAAAAGAAGTAGTTGATATTTGCGCCTATATGCTGAAAGGACCAATTGAACACAAAGAACAAGAATTGAGTATAGACATTCCCGACAATATTTTTGTTTATGCAGATAGACCGATGTTAGATACTGTAGTGCGAAATTTACTTTCGAATGCGTCGAAATTCACTCCGCGTGGGGGCTCAATATGCATAAGTGCAAAGACCGACTGCAATAATGCTATAGTATCAATAAAAGACAACGGGATTGGCATACCAGAGGATTTAGTTGATAAACTATTCGATATAGGAGTAAAAACTTCACGCAAAGGAACAGAAGACGAACCAAGCAGCGGGCTGGGGCTAATCTTATGCAAAGAGTTTGTTGAGAAAAACGGCGGCAAGCTCTGGTTGGAAAGCATCGAAGGCGAAGGCACAACGTTTTACTTTACCGTTCCGTTAATAAACATATAAAACATTTGTATTTATGGGGAAAGGCAACGATTTGCGTCTCAATAGTTCACGTGCGAACATCTTGGTTGAGACGCAATTTTTTATTCCATAACTATTTATATCAATTGCATTTTTTGATGCTCGGAGCATCTCTAAACTATAATAATTGATAATTAATTCGCTTAATTTATTATTTTTGATTTTTTTGTAGTTGTAAAATTAATTTTTCGTATGGTTTATGAAAATAAAATTAATTACAGTTTGTTTTCTGTTAATCGGATTATTTACTTGCAGGTTAAGTTCGCAGGAAACGCGCCGCTCGCCTGCAAGCTTCGATTTTGATGAGAAAGGGATGCAGTTTATTGCTCCTGATACCTCAATGAAAGTAATGATGCGATTTCGAATTCAAAATTCTATTACTTTGAATACAAAATCGGAAGAGGATTTCGATATAGCAAGTTCGGATTTGGGTGTTCGCCGATTGCGTCTGCGTTTTGGCGGATTTCTATACGACCCGCGACTGACGTTCAATTTACAACTCTCGTTTGCACGAGGCGACCTCGACTATGAGGACACGCAATATCCGAATATTATACGCGATGCGATGGCTTTCTGGGCATTCTCGAAGAATTTCCAAATTGGGGTTGGACAAACAAAGCTGCCCGGCAACCGTCAGCGTATTGTTTCTTCCGGCGACCTGCAATTTGCTGAACGCTCGATAGTAAACTCAAAATTCACATTAGACAGGGACTTTGGAATACAGACAAGTTATTCAAACACGATATTAGGAATGAATTACAATTTGCGGGCGGCTGTTTCCACCGGAGATGGACGCTATGCCCCAAAAATGGACGGAGCAAATTTTGCTTACACTGGAAGAGTTGAGTTGCTGCCTTTTGGTAAATTCACTGACGGCGGTGACTATTACGAAGGGGATTTAGCTTACGAACAAACTCCAAAACTGTCGCTTGCCGCTGCATATTCCGACAATAAGAAATCAAGCCGCACTCGTGGACAACTCGGCAAAAAACTCTATGAGCCTCGGGATATGACAGGTGCTTTTGCCGATTTTGTATTTAAATACAAAGGATTTGCACTATACGGAGAATATGCCAACCGCCGTTCAAAAGACCCAATCACTCGAGACCAGAACGGAAACATTCAGTATGTTTATGTTGGGGACGGATATCTTTTGCAAGCGTCATATCTTTTTCACAACCATATTGAACTTGCGGCACGACTGGCAATTGTCGCCCCGCAAGACAAAATCTATGGTCTGAAAGATGCTGAATGGAATAGAAATATTACATTAAATTCAACTTATTATTTGCATTCTCATCGCGCAAAATTTCAATTAGAAATCACACACAACACACTTGAAAACAAGCAAACGTCTGTAATTTCCAAAAACTGGCTATTTAGATTTAACACAGAAATAGGCATTTAATCAGAAATAAAAAATGAATTTTTTTAAATAATTCACCTCCATTTTCGTCTCAATATAAAAAAATGGAGGTATTTATTTTATGGATTCAAAAGAAGTTACGAAAAAACGGCTCGAAGAAATTGAGCAAGAACTCGAACTTTTGAAAAAACAGAAAGCCGACCTTGAAGAAAGGTGGAGAGCAGAGAAAACTTTAATTTCTGAAATCAGGGCGATAAAAGTAGAAATCGAGAACGTCAAGCACCAAGCCGAAGAACTCGAACGCAAAGGCGAACTATCGAAAGTAGCAGAGCTCCGCTATGGCAAGCTCTATGAACTTAGCCGAAAGCTTGATGATGCGAACCAAAGGCTTGCCGAGCTGCAAAAAGACAAAAAACTACTCAAAGAAGAAGTTACTTCGGAAGACATTGCGGAAGTAATTTCGAAATCTACTGGCATACCTGTTCAAAAAATGCTTGAAACTGAGAAAACGAAGCTAATAAAGATGGAGGAACGCATTAAGCAGCGCGTTGTTAGTCAGGATGAGGCAATCACAGCAATAGCAAATGCAATACGGCGTTCTCGTTCGGGTTTGGCAGATGCGAATCGTCCAATTGGTTCATTTATTTTTCTGGGGACAACCGGTGTTGGCAAAACAGAAACAGCACGGGCATTGGCAGAGTTTCTCTTTGATGATGAAAACGCTATGATACGGATTGATATGAGCGAATATATGGAGAAATTTTCTGTTTCGCGACTGATTGGTGCTCCTCCGGGTTATGTTGGATACGAAGAAGGTGGACAGCTTACCGAAGCGGTTCGTCGGAGACCGTATTCGGTGATTTTGCTTGACGAAATCGAAAAGGCACACAGCGACGTGTTCAATGTTTTGCTGCAGGTGCTCGACGATGGACGGCTAACCGATAGCAAGGGCAGAACAGTCAATTTCAAAAACACTATTATTATTATGACATCTAACCTTGGAACGGAAATCATTCAGAGCAAGCTTGGTGAATTCGAAAACGGCAACCGCGAGGCAATTACTGCAGAACTTAAAATCAAGATTATTGAGTTGCTGAAACGAACGCTTCGTCCTGAGTTTCTAAATCGCGTTGATGAAATTGTAATGTTCAATCCGCTCACAAGAGACGATATAAAGAATATTGCGAAATTGCAACTTAAATCGCTTACAGGAAAATTAAATAAGAACGGAATAACTGCTGAAATTACAGATGCCGCAATTGATTGGCTGGCTGCTCTTGGATTTGATATTCAATATGGAGCTCGTCCATTGAAACGAGCAATTCAGAAGCATCTAACCGACCCACTTGCTGTAAAATTGCTTTCGGGAGAATTTTCTGCAGGCGATACAATTATTATTGATTGCACAAGCGACGGCAAATTCATTTTCAGAAAAAAGTAGAAGTGCGGATATAAAAAAGAAGCAGGGACTTATTGTGTCCCTGCTTTTATTATCTATTAACGAGCGTTATTATCGTTTAACAAACGTTTCTCTGTAAGAAAATCCATTTTGTGAAGTAATTATTAAATAATAAGTAGAAACCGGAAGTTTTGTAATGTCGCAGGAATGAGCATTGCCAATGTTTGCATTTTCCGAATAAACCAACTGCCCGAGGTAGTCGAAAATCTGGATGGTGCAAGTTCCGAGTTCAGTTTGAGAAGTAATGTTTAAGAAATCAGAAGCGGGATTTGGAGCAAAATTAACAGAAGAAGCAAGGATACTATTATCGATGCCAAGAATAGGACCTCTCAACGCAATGGCAAAAGCATCGCCGCCGGAAACCATCACCCAATCGGAAAAGAGATTAATTCTTTGAGGTGTGTTTCTGTTTTCATTGTCGCCAAGCCCGAGCTGTCCATCTTCGTTAAGTCCCCAAGCCCAGAGCGAACCATCTTTTTTGATAGCGAAAGAAAAATCTTTACCGGCAAAAACCTTTGCCCAGTTGGTATCGTTACCAATTTTTGTAGGTGCAAGTTTGTCTTCTTCATCACCAGTGCCTAACTGACCGTAGTAGTTATAACCCCAAGCCCAAAGTGTTCCATCTCTATTAACTGCAAGGCTGTGATAGGCACCGGCAGCAATCGAAACCCATTCGTCGTTGCTAAGCAAACGAGGTGCAGCAACCGGCTCAATTTCTCCGATGCCAAGTTCGCCATAGGAATTTCCACCCCAAACCCACAATGAACCATCTTTCTTCAGACCTAATACGTGATAATCGCCTGTAGCAATAGTGAGCCAATCGTTAGCATTCCCAACCTGAGTAGGGACGTTTCTATCGGCTCTGTCCGGCAAGCCAAGTTGGTAGGACCAGTTGTCGCCCCAAGCCCAAAGTGTTCCATTTTCTTTAATCGCATAAGAAAAGCCCTGACCTGCAAATACCTGCTCCCAATCCATATCATAACCTATAGCATAAGGAAGTCTCCGCATTGTGCTGCCACCATCGCCCAACTGTCCGTTTTCATTGTTGCCCCAAGCCCATAAAGTTTTGTTGGAACGAATACCTAAGGTATGATCAAACTTTGTTGAAACATCAATCCAGTTTGTAGCACCCGAAAGCTTGGTAGGAGTATCATATGGGTTATTATTTCCGAAACCCAATTGACCATACAAGTTCAATCCCCAAGCCCAGAGCGAACCATCGCTTTTAAGCCCGAGAGCATAATTTTTGCCAGCAGAAAGCTTTGTCCAGATGTTGTCGTAATCAGCCTGCAATGGAACATTTGAATGGGACACTCCAATTTGTCCGCACTGGTTATCAATATTATTGCCCCAGCCGTAGAAGGTTCCAGCATTGGAATTAACCACAAAAACTGCTGAAAAGATGGCAATAAAAAACGGGTAAAATAACAACTTTTTCATCTTTTCTCCAGATGATAATAAATAGATTAGTGAATTAGAAAAAAATGCACAGAATTTGAAAATAACTTACGAAATATTGTTCACAATTTCACAATAAATTTTCAAAGCTTCGGGAAATGGCGAAAGAGCTCGCTCCAATACACCTTGGGTCATAGAAATAGCGACGCCATAGTTAGTAATCGGAACCCCAGCCTCTTTTGCTTTCATAATGCGAACAATTTTTTCATTGCGAGTGAGCATACAGCTTCCGCAATGAATAATTAATTTATACTCCTTTATGTTTTCGGGAAAATCCCGTCCTGCAACGATAGTGATATCGGGCTCGAACCCGAGATAGTTTTTCAGCCAGCGAGGAATTTTTATGCGACCAATATCGTCGACAGTCGGATGGTGGGTGCAAGCTTCTGCGATGAGGATTTTGTCGCCGGGCTTAATATGTTTGATTGAAGCAGCGCCACGGACTTCTTCGAGCAAATCACCTTTGTAGCGGGAGAAAAGTATCGAAAAGGTAGTTGTTTTGATATGTGGCGGAGTGTCTGCCATCATTTTGTGCACAACCTGCGAGTCGCAAACAACGAGGTCAGGATCTCGCTTCAAAGTGGCAAGAGAGAGCGGATATTCGCTTTCTTTGACTACAACGCAAATACCGCTTGCATCGAGAATATCGCGAATAGCCTGAACTTGTGGAAGAATAAGTCTGCCTTTCGGAGCTTGCAGGTCGATAGGAACAATCAGAACACACAGTCCCTGCTGCGGGATAAGGTCGCCAATCAGTGGTGGAGGAGTGATGAAATCATTAGGTAATTTTTCAACAATTGCGTGCTTAATATCTGTAATGTATTTGTCGCGGTTTGCTAAATCAACCGAAGAAACAGCAACATAAGTGGATTTGTAATTCTGCAGTTTTTCCAGAACTTCATCTGAAATCGGGGTTTTATCTGTTTTGTTGACTATTACAATATAAGGCAATTTTCTATTATGGACAAAATCGATTAATTCTTCCTCGTAGTGAGTAAAATTGTTTGGTTCGATAACAATCAGAACGACATCGGAGCGGTCCAAAGCCCGTTTAGTGCGTTCAATACGTTGCTCGGACAGAAGCGAAACATCATCGATGCCAGCAGTATCGAGCAAATTAACCGGACCTATTGGCAGAAGTTCCATTGATTTTTCGACAACGTCGGTGGTTGTGCCGGGAACCGATGAAGTGATTGCGACATCTTGATTTGCGAGCATATTGAGCACGCTTGATTTGCCGACATTAGTGCGGCCAAAAATTCCGATGTGAAGGCGAAGAGCCTTTGGTGCAGTTTGCATAATACTACCGGGCTAATACAACAAATTGTGTTCTGCGGTTTTTTGCACGTCCTTCTTCTGTTGCATTGGAAGCAACAGGCTTAGCAAAACCAAATCCACGATAACGCAATCGGCTGGGTTCCACACCACGGGCAACAATTGCATCATATACGGCTTTTGCTCTGTTTTCCGAAAGTTGCAAATTATATTCCTGAGTGCCGACGTTATCGGTGTGCCCCTGAATTTCCAGACGCAATCGGGGACGGGTTAGCATTGCATCAACTATTTCTTCGATGATAGGAATTGCGTCCTGCTTTAAATCCCATTTATTGAAATCGAACAGAATAGGGCGAACGAATTCATCTCCGACATCCTTCCACAAATCAGAAGTGTCGTATTCACCCATAGCAATAAGGCTATCGGAGCGATTTGGCAGGTTCAGGTAGCTAAATACAGTGTGCCAGCCCCAATATTTTGGTGGCTTGTATGTAACTAAGTAATAATAGCGAAGGCTGTTGTAGATATCGCGGAAAACATTAATCATTTGTTCCCTGGAATACACTTTATAGAATTTTCCGCCGGTGTAGCCTGCGAGCATTTTCATTTCTTCATCTTTTGTGTAGCCGAAAGCAACGCAAAAGATATTAACGTTGCGTTCTTTTGCAGCTTTAATGATTTCGCCGACTTCTTTTTTGGAGTAGTTTTCGTCGCCATCGGTGAACAGGACAAGCACACGCGGAGTTGTTCGGTCTGTGCCATCGAATAGCTCGATGCTATTGAATACAGCTTCGCGAATGCCGCTAAACAAACCAAAGCCTTGCTTGCGTTTAGCACGGAACAAGTTCAAAATTGTAGAGGTATCACGGCTGAAAGGCACTTTTACGTCGAAATCTTTATTGAAAGTAGCAATTGCAATTTGGTCGAACGGGAATTTAAGTTTCACAAATATTTCTGCACCTTGATGAATTGCCCCCATAATCGGGTCCATCGAACCGCTATAATCAACAGTAAGAACAATGTTGTAAGGTATGGAATCGAGTGCCCCGAACTCACGGACGTTAAAATCGGGGACTTCAACATCTCTTGTATTATAGACTTTGCCGAGAGTTTCGCGTAAACGGACAAAATAGTTTTCCTCAGACTTTTTGTATGGCTTAGCCATCTGAGTAATAAACCGTCCAAGTGAATCATAGACGCGGGTATAGAGCTTCACCGTATCGGGATATTTATCAATTTCTATACGGAAAATATCGTAGATAATCTGGTTGGAGTTTGCCGAATCAATTGGGATAGTGGAAGTAATATAAATAGGTTTTTGAGCTGTATCGAGCGGGTCGTCTATAGATTTAATAAAATCGAAATCTGTCGGGCGATACGAGCGACACGCCGAAACAATCGAGACAGCAATCAGCAACAAAAGAAATTTATTTTTCATTTTTCCCCAAAAGCATATACCAAGTAAAGAACGCAGTGCTAACTCCTAAAAATTCTGGAAGCAATATCGCGAGCTTTCTGACGGTGTTCTTCCTTTACGTGAATGGCAACAACAGCAAGAGCACTGAGCATCATAGCAAGGTCGTCCGAAAAACCGAGCATAGGAGCAAAGTCTGGTATTGCATCAACAGGAGTAATAAAATAACCGAGTGCACCTAAAATTACTGCTTTTGCCCAGTTCGGAGTTTCGCCATCACGAAATGAAAAGAAAAGCTGAAGAGCAGTTTCGACAAGTTTCCGGCCGGCGCGATACCAGCTGGACTCGATTTTGCTTTCTAACTTTTCTTGTGTAAGTTCTAATTCATTTACTTCTTGATTTTCCATACCCAACTCACTTTATTGAATTTTGAAGACTATTAAGCAGCTAAAATATTGCTAATCTGCATTTTCTTCGAACTTTGCCTTGCAATGTGGGCAATGCAGGTATTTTTCGAAGCCGGAAGCAACTTTTTTGTAACGCACTTCAAGATAGTAGTTGCCGCACTCGGGGCATTCTTTGGCAACCGGTTCGTAATTTGTAATATAATTGCATTTGGGATAAGTCGAGCAACCCCAGAATTTTTTCTTAGATTTAGGGCTGTATTTTTCAACAAGATGTCCTTCTTTGCAAGCGGGGCAAGCAACGCTGGAGCTTATTGGTTTTGTTCCGTCGCATTTCGGGTAATTTGTGCAACCGTAGAAACTACCATACCTGCCTTTTCTGATTGCCATAGGACTGCCACATTTATCGCAAGTAACTCCTTCGGCAATAACGGGTTTTGTTTCTTTCTTCAAGGACTTGGTGAAAGTGCAATCGGGATAGCGTGAGCAAGCCAAAAAGCGACCACGTCTGCTAACTTTTATCACCATCGGGGCACCGCACTCATCGCAAAGGACGTCAGTTTCGTTACGATCAGCCTCTGCGAGAGCTTTGCTAAATGGTTCGTAGAATTCGGTCAGAACCTGAACGTAAGTGCTTTTGCCTTCGGCGATTGTGTCGAGCTCTTCTTCCATTTTTGCAGTGAATTCTACGTTAAAAATATCGGGGAAATTGCTTACTAATATTTCGTTAACATCTTTGCCCAATTCGGTTGGAGAAAAAGCTTTACCCGATTTTTCAACATACTTGCGTTCGAGCAGAGTCGAGACAATTTGAGCATAAGTGCTTGGACGACCTATGCCTAATTCGTCGAGTTCTTTCACCAGACTTGCTTCGTTGTATCTTGCGGGCGGTTTAGTAAACGATTGCTTTGCTTCAGTTTCAAGAAGTTCCACATTTTTATTTTTTGCAATATTTTTCGGAAGCAGGGCATCGTTTTCTTCGTCTTTGTCTGAGTTGTCCTGAGTATCCTGATATACAGTCATAAATCCATCGAATTTCACTATTGTGCCGGTTGCACGGAAGAGGAAACTACCACCTTCGATCGAGACAACAGTTTGTTCCAAAAGAGCAGATTCCATCTGCGACGCAATAAACCTATTATATATTAATCTGTAAAGTTTTGCCTGGTCTTTGCTCAGGTGTTTTTCGGCAATTTGAGGAGTAATCTCGACAGAGGTCGGACGTATTGCTTCGTGGGCATCCTGAACATTTGCAGATTTAGTCGAAAAAATATTTGGCGAAGCGGGCAAATATTGTTTTCCGTAAGATTTTTCGATGAACTGACGAACCGAGGCAATTGCTTCAGGACTTATCCGAACGGAGTCTGTACGCATATAGGTAATCAAACCGATTTGCCCTTCGTCGCCGAAAGAAACGCCTTCGTAGAGTTGTTGAGCGATTTGCATTGTTTTCTTGTTGGCAAAACCGAGTTTGCGTGAGGCTTCTTGTTGCAGTGTGCTTGTAGTAAACGGAGCAGAAGATTTTTTCCTAACCTGAGTTGTCTTAATATCAGAAATAACGAACTGATTTTGTTTTATTTCTGCAATTAGTTGTTCGGCTTGCTCTTTGTTTCGAATAAAATGAAGTTTGGAAAGCTTTGCCTGAATTTTTTTCGTTTCTTCGTCGGTTTTGCCTTCGGCAGAGCCCTCAGGATTTTTGATTGATTTATTGTGAAATGCAATAAGCTTTGCCTGAAATGGCGAAGAGCCTTCGAAAGAGAAATCGCCGAAAATATTCCAATATTCAATTGGCTTGAAAGACTGGATTTCCTGCTCGCGTTCGCAAATCAGGCGTAGTGCAACCGATTGCACACGACCAGCCGACAAAGGATCGGTAGTTTTCGAAATCATCGCTTTGGAAACAAACGGCGACACCTGAAAACCAATGAGCCTATCCATCACACGGCGAGCCTGTTGCGAATCGACCATACGTTCATCTATTTGGCGAGGCTGGGAAATACCTTTTTCGATACCGGATTTTGTAATTTCATTAAACACAATACGCTTAATATTATTATTTATGGGCTTGATTTCCTCGGCTATATGCCAGGCAATTGCTTCGCCTTCGCGGTCGGGGTCGGTAGCAATAAGCACTTCCGAAGCTTTTTCGGCAGTAGCTTTTATTTTATTAATAACTTTCGACTTTCCGGAAATAACAACATATTTGGGAGCAAAGCCTTGTTTAATGTCAATTCCAAGATTAAATTTGCTCAAATCTTTGATATGACCAACTGATGCTTCGACAATGAAGTCTTTGCCCAAATACTTATTTATAGTTTTCGATTTGGTAGCCGATTCAACAATAACAAGTTTTTTCTTAGCCATAATTTTTCATCTGAAATAAAAAATAATGATAAATTAAAGAGTTTATTGTTTTAAATCAAACAAATATAATAAAGTGCGTTTAAAATTATTAAAATTATTTTAACAAAAGGAGCACAAAATCTGTTATAATCTTGTCAGTTCAGTGTTTTTGAGGATTTGCCAAATTTTATTTCTAATTCATTTGAAATTTCTAATAACTTAATATTTACAGATTAATTTCGCTATATCTATTTGTTCAATTTTAGAGGAAGAGAGTGTGAGAACATTTATTAAACGCAATTTTATGCTTACATTAGCATTATTCGCTTTTATCCTAAATTCCTGCACCGAAGCAAAATCTACAACTGAACCAACAGACGAATACCTAATTAAAATCTCAATATTTTCTGACCCGCATTTCTACGACAACTCGCTTGGAACCAGCGGCGAGGCATTCGAAAACTATTTAGCATCAGACAGAAAAATGATTGCCGAGAGCGAAGCAATTATGAAATCAATTGTCAATATGATTTCGAAGGACGATTCTAAAATTGTAATTGTAACGGGCGATCTGACAAAAGATGGCGAGCTGAAAAGTCACCAACTTTTCGTTTCGTATCTGAAACAACTGAAAGACAAAGGTAAAAAAATATTTGTCGTTCCGGGCAACCACGATATTGAAAATCCAGCCTCATATTCTTATACTGGTTCTGCACCGGTAAAAGTGCCGAATGTAAGTGCAGAACAGTATAAATCCATATATGCCGATTATGGATACAAGAACGCAATTGCCACAGACCCAAACGGTTCGCTCTCCTACATTGCTGAACCGGTTGATGGAGTATGGCTGTTTTGCTTAGACGCTTGCCGTTGGAAAGACAATGCTGGAAAGCCCCATTCGGTTACCGGCGGAGTGTTCAGCGCAGCAACATTTAACTGGATAAAGGAAAAGCTAACGGAAGGAAAGCAAAAGAAAAAATTAATGATAGGTGCAATACACCATAACGTCGTCGAGCACTTTGTCGGACAGAAAATGCTTTTCGGCGAATACGTAATAGATAACTGGGAACAGGTTGCAAAAACATTTGCAGAGAACGGATTAAGCGTAATTTTTTCGGGACATCATCACGCACAGGATGCCAGAATTTACCGTTCAGGAGGGAATTTTATGGTTGATTTGCAAACAAGTTCATCAGTTACATGGCCCTGTGCTATTCGAAGAGTAAGCATAGATAATAATCGGGTGATGCAGGTTTCGTCTGAGAAAATTACAAGCATCAATTATGATACGAAAGGACGTTCTTTTCAGGAATATGCACTTCATAATTTTACAGACGGGCTTTCTATGATTATCCAATCGTATTTGAAACAAATGGGGTTGCCAGACGAGGCGGTTTCAATGCTTCTGCCAATAGTTTTAGAAGCATACAAAGCGTATTCACACGGGAACGAAGACCAATTTTATACTCAAGATATTCAAATGAGAATCGCTCAGGCAAAAGCAGCTATGGGTTCCAATCCGCAACTTGCCGGGTTGCTTATGCTTATGGAAGGAATGTTTCAGGATCTTGATCCAGACGATTATAATTTTACACTTGATTTAAAGACCGGGGAAATCGGCAAGAAATTTGTAGAAGTAACAAAATAAATTTAGAATTAAACTTGTTAAAATAACAAAGGCTGGCAAAAATGCCAGCCTTTATAGTTTATATTCAGAAGAATTATTCAACGCAGTCAAGCAAAATTTCTGCAATATCGCGAACGGCAACGTTTTCTGCGTCTTTGGCTTTAGTTCCGTCGGTGATCATAGTTGTGCAGAACGGGCAATTAACAGCAATTTGCGAGCAACCTGTCGAGAGCAGTTCTTCGGTGCGTTCGATATTTACGCGTTTGCCTTCGGTTTCTTCCATAAACATTTGAGCTCCGCCGGCACCACAACAGAATCCACGATCGCCACTGCGAGCAACTTCACTGATTTCGTATCCAGCTTTGTTGAGCAGTGTTCGGGGTTTGTCGTAAATTTCGTTGTACCGTCCCAAATAACAAGAATCGTGATAAGCAATTTGTTTTGCATTGCCGTTTGGTTTCAGTTTCAATTTACCTTCGTTAATCAAATTCAGTAAGAATTCGGTATGATGAACAACTTCGTATTTGCCACCGAAATCAGGATATTCGTTTTTCAAAGTATTGAAGCAGTGAGGGCAAATTGTAACAATCTTTTTAACGTTGTAACGGTTCAAAGTTTCGATATTAGCTTTTACAAGCATATCGGCTAAATATTCATTGCCGGCGCGGCGAGCGACATCTCCGGTACATTGCTCTTCGGTTCCTAAAATTGCAAAGTTAATTCCGGCTTTTTGCATAAGAGTAGCAAAAGCACGGGAGATTTTAATAGCACGGTCGTCGTAGCTACCGGCGCAGCCAACCCAGAAAAGGATGTCGAATTCGGGGTGTTCGGCTGCCTGACGAATGCCAAGATCTTCTGCCCAGCGAGCTCTTTCGGATTGCGAGAATGCCCAGGGAGTTGCATTGGTTTCTAAGTTGCCGAAAGCATTTTGCAGAAGCGACGGGAAATTAGCTTCCATCATAACAAGCGAGCGACGCATATCGATAATTGCGGGGACGTGTTCGATCATCACAGGGCATTCCTGTGTACAGGCACCGCAAGTGGTGCATTGCCAAAGTGCTTCGACGTCTTCGTAATCACCAACAAATTTTTTATCGAGAACGGCTTGCTCTTCGGGCGAAATTTCTGCATTTTCTTTTTGTTTTTTCAGCAAAATCGGAGCAACATCGAAAGTGCGATGACGTATTTGCATAATAATTTCGCGCGGGTCTAATTTCTTGCCGGTTGTGTTTGCAGGGCAAACGCTTGTGCAACGCCCGCAGTGTGTGCAGGTATATCCGTCTAACAACTGTTTCCAGGTAAGGTCTTCAATATCGACAACACCGAATTTTTCAACACCTTCGGCTTCAAAATTTATTGGTTTTAGTTTATTGACAGGCGAGAGCGAACCCAAAAACACGTTCGGAACAGACGTCAAAACGTGAAGATGCTTCGAATAGGGCAGATAATTCATAAAAGCAAAGATGAAAAGAATATGCACCCAGAATGCAATTTCGTGAATTGTCGAAGCAGAATTTGGTGAAAAAAGTGGTGCAATAGCTGCGGAAATCGGACGGAAAGCATTGCTTGCGTCTGTGCTTGTAAGTATTGCAGTTGCATTTTCAATCAACAGGGAGCTTACGATAACAAAAATCATCATCAGGATAAAGCCAGCTTCGAGTTGCTCGCCTTCAACCTGTAAACGCTTTACTTTCATCACATATCGGCGTAGCAAAGCCCACACCACAGCAATAATTATCAGCACACAGAACAAATCAATGAAAAATGTAATTGCAGAATAAACCGGACCGAGAAAATTGTAGAAATGGAGAATCCCAAAGCCGGTGAAAACCGAATTCGAGGCAGCGAAAAGCAATACAAGAAATCCCCAGAATATCCAGGCGTGAATTGTTCCGCCACTTGACTCACGCAAAATCTTAGTCTGAAAAATAGCTACTTTCAGAGTAAGCCACAGACGTTTGGCAATGTTGTCTGTTCTATTTTCCGGTTGCCCGAGCCTGAGGTAGCCTATCAGGCGAACAACATTTTTGGCAAAAAAACCGAATGCTGCTAAAAAGATTAGAATAAAGATTAAATTTTTTAAACCAAATTCCATACTTCTCACAATAATTTTTTAGACAAAAATATAAAAAGCAAAAATAAAGTAAATTTAAGTTATTGCAAAATAAAGAATTATTAGGATGGACTAAGAAAATGTTTTTTTGATTAAACCTTTTTAAAAATTTAAAGTCAAATGTATGTAATTTGTTTCACAAACACAGAATGGAGAAAAAATGAAATCAAAAACATTGATTATCGCGGCAGCAATATTATTAGCGGTAATTTTCCCTATGCAGGACTTGCTTGCTCAACGCGGTGGTTTTGGCGGACGTGGCAAAGGTGGTAACTGCGGTGCAAACTGCCCAAATCCAGAGCAACGCAAACAAATGCGTGAGTATTGCCAAAATGAAATGCTACCAAAACTTGAAGAACTCAAAAAAGATCTCGACAGCCGACTGAATAAAACTGAACTCGAAAAGCTCAATAATCTTCGCAAGCGCGCAGCTGAACTACGCGAGGAAGGAATGAAAAAACGTGCAGAAAGACCTCAAGCTAACCGCGATAGCAGACCAAGCTACGAAGAACGCCAGAAATTCCGTGCCGAAATGGAGGAACACCGCCAGAAAATGCAAGCAATATTCGATGAAGTAGATAAAATCATCAAAAACAACAATTGGATTTTGCAGGACATTGAACCAAAATTAGAAAAAATACAGCCAGAACCACCAAATTTCAAAAATAATAAGCAACGCCGTCCTAATGCTCCAGACTTTGGACCAAATCCAGATGGGATGAGAATGCACAGAGGATTTGATATTGAAAGATTTATGCTTTGGGATGGAAGCAACTTCTTTGAACAAGCTGAAAAATTCCGTCAGGACGCTAATTTGGGCACTGTTTCGAACTATCCAAATCCATTTTCTAACCAAACAACAATTGCTGTCAATGCCATTAAAGAGCAAAATGCTCACATAAATCTATATGATATTAACGGTGAATTTGTAGCAGAAATCTACAAAGGGAAATTGAGTAAGGGCAAAAACGAAATTCCGTTTTCGGCAAGCTCAGTGAAAAATCTGAAACCGGGGACCTATCTTTACATTGTATCTTTTGATGATGGCAAAAAATTAGAAGGCAAGATGATATACTCCAAATAACAGGCATAAAGCATAAACAAACTGAATGGCTGCCCCAATAATTCTAAGGGCAGCCATTATTTTTGCAAGCAACGAATTGATTGATTTTTGGGAAATGGCTTCAAGGGAAAGCAGGCGAAAAATTATACGAATTAGGGGCGTATTGCTCGACGCCCCTAATTTTTGTGAGAAATGCTCTGAGTAAATATTTCACAGTGCAAGCCGTGTAAAGTCTGAATTTATTCTTCCTTCCATTTTTCTACAAGATTAGCGTATTTGTTGCACAAAGAGACGGCATTTTCGTAGTCGTCGGCTTCGCCGTAAACAGTGAAAACAGGTCTCTCTTTCGATGGAAGGAGCAAAGCGCAGGTATTTCCGTCGAAAATTTTCACACCTTCAACCAACTGGCGTTGCATTCCTTCTGAATGTTCCATAGCGTGCCGCATCACAGTGCCTTTGGCATTCCAGGGAACGCTTACATCTTTGCTATAGACAAACCGTTGAGGTATTTTTTCGTCGAGAGTGGATATTTTGCAATTAGTTTGGGCAAGCATTTCGAGAATTTTTCCAAGCGAATACATTCCATCGGAAGCAAAGAGGAAATCGCGGAAAATAAATCCACCCCATACGCCACCTACAAACAATAAGTCGTCGTCCAAAGTAGCATCCATCATTGCTGAGTGTGAATTTTTGATGCGAATAACCTCAACATCGTAATCTTTAGCAATTAGTTCGATTTCCTGCGGGGCAACAATAGAAACAGCAATTTTGTAAGGTTCGCGGTGACGGTTTGTTTCGAGAAAGAGCTTGGTAACAATCGAAAGCAGTCGCATCGGGTGGTACCAGGTTCCTCTTTCGTCAATTATAGAGATTTTTTCTGCGCCGGATTCAATTCTAAAACCGAGTTCATAGCCGAGCGAACGCATAATTTTGCCTGTTTCGTCTGTAGTGGAATGCTGGGAAAGCGGGTCGGGATGAAACATTGTAGAATCTACGTAATTATTTAATGAAATAGCTTCCACCCGAAGCTTGCCCAACAAGCTCGGAAGAATAGTAGAAGCAAGCCCGTAGGAATAATCTACCAATAATTTATATTTACGATTTTTGATTAAATCGACATCGAGCGAATCAAGGAAACGATTAATATAAATTTCGTTAGTTCTTTCGGGATACGAGATTTTACCAATTTGCGAATAATGGACGCGTTTAATATCCTCGCCAAAGAAGAAACGTTCTATCTTTTTTGCCATATTAATAGAGATGTCTCTGCCATCTTTGTTGAAGATTATAATATCAGTTTGGTCGGGGTCGCGAGGCGAACGCCTTACGTGAAGTCCGCCATCGTAGCGTCCTGTTCGCAATTCCTGACGGGTTTGGGGAATAGAAGTGGTCTGCAGGTCGCTGATGTTTACTCCAACAGATGCAAGCCCGGCTGTAATAGAGCGTTTCATAATTCGCGAGATATTCGACGGATCGCGGGAAGCGAGCAACCGAGCCTTTGTACCAAAAGCAAGCCCCAACGCGGCACCTAATTTCGTTCCAAAATCGGGGTGTATTTCAATATTCGAGACACCAGAAATGCGAGCATCAGTAAAAATCTCGCGTTGCCATTTTTCTTCCTGAATTAACGAGAACGAAACCGAAGCACCTTCCTCAACGTGTTTGTCGGGCCACAGTTTTATGTTGGATTTCAAAATTGCATTGTCTTCGATTTTGCAATTATCAGATATAAAAACATTCTCGCCGACTACAACGGAGTTGCCGATTTCGACGTTAGAGCAAACTACATCATCAGTCATTTTGACGAAATCGCCGAGTTTGCAATTATTCCAGAGAGTTGCCCTGATTAATTTAACACCGTTGCCAATTACGCAGTTGTCTCCGATAGTGCAGTCAATCAATTCGGAGTATTCGCCGATGGTAACGTTGTCGCCGACGAGCACCTTGCCGCCAAATTTAGCAGTAGGAGCAATGTTGCAGTTGTTGCCGCGAATCAGGTTGCCGTGCTCGATACCTTTTTTCTCAACTTTGATTATGCCGGTAAGAGCGTCGTACTGCCCGATAATGTATTCATCCAGATTGCCGACATCGCGCCAGTATCCATCGGCAATATAGCCATAGAGAGGCATACCGAGTTCGAGCATTTTCGGGAAGAGGTCTTTGCTGAAATCGAATTCCTCGCGATATGGAATCATATCGAGCACATCGGGTTCCAAAATATAAATGCCGGTATTAATAGTATCAGAGAAAACCTGTCCCCACGAAGGTTTTTCAAGGAAGCGGGTGATTTTCCCTTCGGCGTCTGTCATAACAATTCCGAATTGAAGCGGAGTATCGACGCGGGTAAGTAGAATTGTAGCTTTTGCGTTTTTGCTTTTGTGAAATTCAATTGCTTTTGTCAAATCAAAATCTGTAAGGACATCACCACTGATAATAATAAATCGCTCATCCAAAAATTCGTAAGCGTTTTTAACACTTCCGGCTGTTCCATAGTCAGCTGCGGCTTGGACATAATCCATATCAACATCGAAGCGGCTACCATCTTCGAAGTAGCTTGTAATTTTCTCTGGCTGGAAATACAGCAACGAAACGATTTTATTGATGCCGTGCTTTTTTAGTAGATTTATTATATGCTCCATCATCGGGATATTGACAATTGGCACCATCGGCTTTGGAATATTCATTGTAAGGGGACGTAATCTTGTGCCAAAACCACCTGCCATTATAACTGCTTTTTTCATAAAGACCTCGCTTAAATTTTTGAGTTAGCTTGTGTGCGTTTAAATAGGACGTTTCAAAAAACGCTTTTATTTGTAAATATATTTAACATTCGGGTAAAAATCAAATATTTTTTTGATTTATGTTTCTATATTAAAAGTAATTAATAATTTATTCGATTGCGATGAAAAAACTATTACTTGCATTAATTTTTATTTTGGCAACTCCTGATATTCTTCCATTCGGATATTGGGAGAAGGTGAATCTGCCACCACCGTATAGCACAAATTATTGGCTTGATATATATTTTCATCCCGATAATCCGCAATACGGCTGGGCTTGTGGTTTTAATGGGATGGTTGTGCGGACAACTGATGGGGGGACAACCTGGCTCGGCTCGATTGTGCCTTGGGCGTATCATCTCGAACATATACACTTTCCGACCTTGCAAATTGGCTACACTTCGGGTGTGGAAGGTATTTTCAAAACTGTAAATGGCGGGATTACGTGGTATGATATTACTCCGGACCAACTCCAGTCGTATTGGGGTTGCTACTTTATGAATGCAGACACCGGCTGGGTGGTGGGCGGAGGCTGCGCCGATGACCTTCAGCGTTTTTATAGAACAACAAACGGCGGGGCTTCCTGGACGCTATTCCTTGCAAACGAACCGAATTCGGGTATGACAGACCTCATAGTTTATCCCAACGGCACGGGATACGCTGCAAGTAGCGGGGTAATCTGGAAAACTACCGATATGGGCACAACCTGGCAAATACATTCACGGACAGGTTCTAAAGTGTGGCACGAAGAAATCACCCGCGAGGGCAACTCGTTTCTTATTCCGGCGGCGGGCACTACCTGCTCGGGGGCAGGAAATACAGGCGGAATACTTTTTTCCACCAATGACGGAGCTTCCTGGAACAGAACAATTGTTCGTGCGCCGCTATTCGGCACTTTTCTGACTTCCGGAACTACCGGCTGGGCTTGCGGATACGACCGTCAGGTGTATTATTCAAGCAATGGCGGGCTGACGTGGGCTGAATACAACTGCGGAATTGACGAAGGAAACCTTGATGACATATGGTTTATTTCACCGACTAATGGCTGGGTGGTGGGCGAAGGAATTTATAAGCTCTCGCCTGCGTCGGCAAAAGCCACTCCTCAAAATATTTCGTTTGGCAATGTTTGCATAGGGCATTTTCCGTTAGATACTGTTTGGGTTAAAAACCTATCATTTTATTCATCGGTTGCTCAGTTTTATATTTCAGGTATTAATGCGACTGATTTCGAAATAATATCGCCGTATTCGACTGAAGAGATGCTCAGCAGTTGCGACAATTTGCCGATAATCATTCAATTCAAGCCGGGCTCAATGGGAATGAAGTACGCCCAGCTAAACATACTGCTTAACGGTAAAAACATTATTGTTCCTTTGGAAGGCAATGCAGTCGAATCCGTATTGCAAGCAGACAAGTATGAAGTCGTGCTCAATCCGGTTGCTTGCGGATACCCGACAATTGCGACATTCTACTGGACGAGTTCCTCAATCGACACATTAGAGCGAATACAGCAAATTTCGGGTAGTCCGGCAATTCAAGTCGCGACGCAGTTGCCGGTTCGATTGTCTCAAATTCCTGTTGCCACCAATTTTTCGATTAATCCGCCCGATACAGGCTGGTATAATGCAACGTTCGAGGTTAGAACGAAGCTTTGCGATAATATTAAATATGTTACCGTAAGAGCTTATGCAGTATCTCCAATAATTGATGCGCCGCTGGAAGCAGTGCAGTCTATCGATTGTGCCACAAGCACTCTATTCCGGGTACCAATTTCGAACAACGGAAATTCTGAACTTGTGATTTCGAGTGTTAATCTGACAGCGAACAATCCTTCGTTCTCAATCAAGGGATTTGCAAGCGGTCAATCAATTCCTGCGACAATATCTATTGGGCAGAGCGACACTTTGCTTGTTGCTTACGATGCAAATTCTGGTGGAGGCAACACTGCCCGAATTGAAATTTTGAACAACGACGGGACACGTAAATTCGGGCAGAAGAGCCCATATTATATAGATTTGCGGGCGAGATACAATTCCCCGTTGATTGCTCCGGGTTTTATTGAAATTGATTTCGATACAGTTTGCGTTGGCGTTTCTCTGCAAAAAGCTCTTACGTTGAATAATCTTGGCAATCTGCCGGCAACATTGGAAGGCATATCCTTAGAAAACAAGAATATTTATTTATCTTCGGGAACGCTCGAAATTGCACCGTCGCAGCAGCAAAGTTATCTGCTCAATGCCACCATTAAGCAAAAAGGTTACTTCTCAGATACAATTACGATTAAATACGAACCTTGCGAAAAGGAAATTACGTTTATTGTGAAAGGATTTGCAGTTGAAAGTCAATTTGAGGTATCGCCGAACGAAATTCGATTAGCAAGCTTAGTAGGAATGCGATCGGAAAGCGATTTTGCAATAAAATCTTTGTCGAACATACCGGAAAAAATCACCAGAGTGCAAATTATTCCACCTGATTTGCCAATAGACGTTGAATTTACCCAAAGCATTCCTTTTGTTATTGGAGAAAACGAAGAAATTTTGCTCCCAATTAAGATTCGTTCAGATATTGAAGGGAAATGGAACTTCACTATTTGCTTATCGAACGATGGAGTGTGCCCGACTGATATTTGTGTTCCTGTTGAGTTTGTGTCCTTCTATAATTTTATTTCCACTGATGCCGACACATTGAATTTTGGGTTAACGACCTGCAACCCGAGAGAAGAACGTCTGCAAATTTCCTTAAAAAATGAGGCTGCCATAATAGACACGATTGCTTCTATTTCGCTTGCAAGCGTCAATACACCTTTCTATATTATCTTCCCGCCAACTTTGCCATTGCTATTAGCACCAAATCAAACTTTAAGGTTGAACATCGGTTTCTTCCCAGCCTCGGAAGGGCGTTTCGAAAATGTATTATTAATTACTACGAAAGGAATAAATCCACAAACTATAGAAATACCGCTCATTGCTGAATTTCGCAAAAGCATTCTGACAACAAACCGGGCATTTATTGACTACGGAAAGGTCGAAAAGTGTTTCTCGAATATTTTTGATACTCTGCTTGTAACAAACTATGGATTGCTAAACGATACAATCATTGTTTCGCCGCCTTCATCGAACTTTATCAAATTGCTGTCGCCCAACGAAATTCCAATACTTTCGAACTCGACTGCAACAATACCGATCGAACTCGATATTTCTGCGATGCCGAATGAAGGATTTTACTCGGCAAGCATTACAATTAGAAGCAAAGCTTGCAACACTTCGTTTGATATAAATCTGGTATGCAGAAAAATCGAACCTAAGTTGTCGATTGCCCCTGCGGTGCTTGATTTTGCATCTGTGTGGATGGGCGAGAGCAAAACATTACCGTTCGAAGCTACAAATATTTTGGACGAGCCATCGGACTATAGAATAATTGGCACAGTTCCACTGAGCGATGAATTTGCATACGACGCAACGATTTACAAGTTAGAGCCGAATCAGAAAATCAGCAATGATATTACATTTACAGCAAAAGCAGTTGGGAACAAATCCGCGAGCTTGCTAATAGAAAAGATTACAAATTGTTTAGACACACTGAGTGTTGATTTGATTGCAAGCGTTCCTCCGGAAGAATATTTCCCAGTGTTAATAATAGACGATTACGTTGCCAAACCGGGCGACACTCTCAATATTTTCGTCCGACTTGATACAGCGATACTGAAATTGCGACCGGAAAAAGTGGAGTTTGCAATTAGTCTGTCGCGACTTTTATTTGAACCACTCGAACTTAGAGCAACATACGGCGACCAGCAGAAATTGAACTTCGACTATAAGTATAACGTATTAAATTTCGAAGCGAGCCAGCCTCAGGAAATTTTCCAAAAGCCCGGCAATTTGTTTGAAATCAAAGGAATTGCACTATTGGCAACCCCGACCGAAACTCCCATTAAGTTTGAGAATGTATCAATAATAGCAGACAAAAAAGCGAAACCGATAACGAAGGACGGTTCTCTGGCAATTGCCGGATATTGCAATGCCCGAAATTTCACAACTATCCAGTATTTGCCGCACTTAAAGAATATTTCGATGAATGTTGCAAAAAACAGCATAGTGCTTGATTACGAGCATTTTGGCGAGCAAACTGCAGAAATCTCTGTAATTTCGGCGATTGGCGAAAAAATTGCTGAAAACAGATTTTCACTAAAAAACGGGACGAATCAATACATTTGGGATTTATCGAACCTGACGAGCGGAGCATATTTTGCAGTTCTGCAAACGCAATCAAATGAAGTGATTTATAAAAAGATAATAATTGTCCGATAATCAAAAAATACAAATATTTGAAAATAATAAGAAATTAATGCGTCTATTAGAAAACTAACAGTGTGTTTAAATTAAAAAAGGAAAATAAAATGGCATTAAGACTTGCAATTAATGGTTTTGGAAGAATAGGCCGTTTGGCTTTCCGTGAGTTTGTAAAAAGAAATGCAGATGTTGAAATTGTTGGAATCAATGATTTGACAGACGCTGCAACATTGGCTCATTTGCTTAAATACGATTCAGTTCACGGTCGTTTTCAGGGTGAAGTTGCAGTAGAAGGCAATGAACTGATTGTGAACGGCAAACGTATTTTAATTTCGGCAGAAAAGACAATAGAAAGCATCCCCTGGAAGGATGTTGATATAGTGCTCGAATCGACAGGTGTTTATACAAGCCGCGAAGCACTTGAACGCCATATTGCAGCAAGTGGTGCAAAGAAAGTAGTGCTTTCGGCACCAGCCAAAGGCGATGTCGATGCTACAGTTGTATTAGGAGTAAACGACGGCATACTGACAGGCAACGAAAAGACAATTTCCAATGCTTCCTGCACAACAAACTGCCTTGCTCCGATGGTAAAAGTGCTACACGACAACTTCGGTGTTCAAAGCGGTTATATGTGCACAATTCACGCATACACAAATGACCAGAGAATTTTGGACTTGCCTCACAAAGATTTGCGTCGCGCTCGTTCCGCTGCAATCAACTCTATTCCAACAACAACCGGAGCAGCAAAAGCAGTTGGGCTTGTAATTCCGGAACTGAAAGGAAAATTGAAGGGATACTCGGTGAGAGTGCCAGTTCCTGATGGTTCGATTACGGACTTTGCAGCTGTGCTTTCGCGTGAAGTAACAATTGAAGAAGTAAACGAAGCGATGAAAAAAGCTTCGGAAACTTACCTGAAAGGCATAATGGAATATTCAACCGATCCGCTTGTTTCCACAGACATTGTTGGCAATCCGCATTCCTGTATTTTTGATTCATTGCTAACTGATGTGCAAGGCAATTTTGTGAAAGTAGTCGGATGGTACGACAATGAATTTGGTTATTCCTGCCGTATAGTTGATTTGATTCTGAAACTTGGCAAAATGTAATAAATCAGCATTTCAATAAAGCTACGAAATCAGGGAAGAGGCACGCTTGAAGTGCCTCTTTTCTTTTTGCACAATCACAATTTGACCATACGCAACAGGAATAGACAATCTGTTAATTTTTGTGTTGAGATGCATCTCAACACAAAATGCAACAATTGCGTAATTAGTTAATAATAAAGATATTTGTATTTTTCTGTTCCTTTTTTGATTAGCCATAATATATTATTATTTCACAAGTTAATTTAGTATATTTGTAGCTTGTAATTATGGCTAAATTTGAAAAATGGAAAATTTTCGCAACTTTTGTATTATTGCTCATATAGATCACGGGAAATCTACTCTTGCCGACTGTCTTTTGATGCGAACCGGCAGAGTAACAGAGCGTGAGATGGTTACCAATCAAATTCTCGACGACAATCCGCTCGAGCAGGAACGCGGTATTACCATCAAACTTCACGCTATTCAAATGGACTATACTGCACGCAATGGCAAACAATACACTCTCAATTTAATCGATACTCCGGGACACGTGGACTTTTCCTACGAAGTATCCCGTTCGCTTGCAGCCTGCGAAGGTGCTATATTGGTGGTTGATGCTACGCAAGGCATCGAAGCACAAACAATCAGCAATCTTTATCTTGCAATTGAACACAATCTGGAAATTATTCCTGTAATAAATAAAATCGACCTGCCGAGTGCCGAAACTACTATCGACAAAGTAAAGCAACAGATTATAGACCTTATCGGATGCAAAGAGGAAGAGATATTACTCGCTTCGGCTAAGAAATCGATTGGTATTGACGAAATTCTGGAAGCGATAGTCGAACGCATTCCCGCACCGAAAGGCGACCCAACGGCACCGCTGCGGGCTCTGATCTTCGATTCGGTGTTCGATTCCTATCGCGGGGTGATTGTATATATTCGTGTATTTGATGGTGTGCTTCGCGAAAACGACAAAATCTACTTTATGGCAACCGATATGACCTACGACGTGGAAGAAGTAGGTATTCTATATATGAAACGGCACCGCACAGGAGAACTATCAGCGGGAAATGTCGGATATTTTATTGCAAATATACGCGATTTGCACGATACGAAAGTAGGCGACACAGTAACACTATTCAAAAACCGCTGTTCGGAGCCTATTGCCGGATTTAAAAATGTGAAGCCAATGGTGTTTAGTGGAATTTATCCGGCGGATTCGGATGATTTCGAAGATTTACGCGAATCGCTGGCAAAATTGTCGCTCAATGATTCAGCAATTCAATACGAACCGGAGACATCGAGTGCTCTGGGATTTGGTTTCCGTTGCGGTTTCCTTGGGCTACTGCATATGGAAATAGTGCAGGAACGGCTTGAGCGAGAGTTCAACCAGAACATTGTTACGACTGTTCCAAACGTTCGTTATAAAGTAATCAAGAGCAATGGCGAAGAGATATTCATAGAAAATCCTGCTCAATTGCCAAGTCCGGTAGAAATTGAAGAAATTCAGGAACCATACATCAAAGCACAAATCATTACTCCAAGCGAGTATATCGGAAACATAATGAAACTGTGTATGGATAGACGCGGCACACTTATCAACACACACTATCTTTCTGCCGACAGAGTTGATATGAGCTGGGAATTGCCGCTTGCGGAAGTAGTTTTCGATTTCTACGACAAACTGAAATCAACCTCGCGTGGCTATGCTTCGCTCGACTACGAATTTCACGATTACAAGGCAGGCGACCTTGTAAAACTCGATATATTAATAAATGGCGATCAGGTGGATGCATTGTCCTCGATTGTTCACCGTTCGAAAGCTTACGAATGGGGCAAAAAACTTTGCACAAAGCTGAAAGACCTTATTCCTCGCCAAATGTTCGAAGTTGCGATTCAGGCAGCAATTGGTTCGAAAGTTATAGCCCGGACGAATGTCAAAGCACTACGCAAAAACGTTCTTGCAAAGTGTTACGGAGGCGATATTTCGCGTAAACGCAAACTACTTGAGAAACAAAAGGAAGGCAAAAAACGTATGAAACAGGTAGGGAATGTAGAAATTCCGCAAGAAGCGTTTCTTGCTGTTCTAAGTATTGATAAAGAATAATTAATTGGAATAAATTATGAAAAACTTCATTGTTTCTGCTTATCGTAGATACAAGGACTACAAAGCAAATAAAAAGAAGCCCCAAACTTTTGCCGAACATGTTGTTTCGTGGATCAAAACAATTGTTGGAGCGATTATCTTTGTGATGATAATCAACGGGTTGCTTATTGCTTCGTTTGTTGTGCCAACAGGTTCGATGGAAAAGACAGTTCTCACTGGCGATTTTCTCTTTGTGAATAAATTGATTTTTGGACCTTCGACACCACAAATAATTCCGTTTGTGAATATACCTTTGCCTTTCTATAAATTTCCCGGGCTTCGCAAACCCGAAAAGAACGATGTAATTGTGTTCATTTTCCCCGGTTATCGCGATGAAGTGGAAGCATCTGAATTTCAGTATTATTTGAAGCGATGCGTTGCAACCGCCGGCGATACTTTGCAAATCATAAACAATGTGCTTTATGTAAATCGGGTTGAGCAAAAACTGCCACCAAATGCAGTTATAGCAAACAACGCTTTTCGCGACCCGATGGAAACACTCCGCACTTTCCCCAAAGGACGCAACTGGACACACGACAATTACGGACCAATCCGCATACCTAAGAAAGGCGATGTTATAAACCTGACGCTCGATAATTTAGAAGAATGGGATATTTTCATCAAACGCGAAGGAAACGACGTGAAAGTGGATGGCAATCAAATTATTATCAACGGGAAGCCTGCTAATAAATACACTGTTCAGCGGGACTACTGCTTTGGGATAGGCGACAATCGCGATTTCAGTCTTGATAGCCGCTACTGGGGATTTATTCCTTACGACAATGTGCTTGGCAAACCACTCATTATTTATTGGTCGTGGGAAATTAAAGATGCATATGAACGTCCATATAGTTTAATTGAAAAAATATCGAATATTCGCTGGAATAGAATTTTAAAAACTGTTAGTTAAAATGAGCACAATTATTAGCTCGTTCAAAAATAATGTCGGGCTGGATATAAATTTAGAAATAGTTGATAATAGCAATAGAACGAAAAAGACACTGTTTCTATTTCTTCACGGGTTCAAAGCTTTCCGTAACTGGGGTTTTTATCCGTATTTATGCGAAAAGGTTGCCGAGAACGATATAATTTCTGTTCGCTTTGATTTCTCGCTTTCTGCTGTTGTCGATGGTGAGCGCCTGATATACAATTCCGAACTTTTTGCACAAAACACTGTGTCGAAAGAAGTGCAGGATGTTCAGGATTTTCTTGAAGCTTTGGAAAAGCAAGAAATACCGATTGACTACAATAACTGGAATGGGGAAATTGTTCTTTGCGGGCATTCTCGTGGTGCAGCTATTGCAATTCTAACAGCAAATCTATCGCCACGTATTAAGAAACTTGTTCTGCTTTCGCCTATCGCGACTTTCGACAGATATTCCGACCGTCAGAAAGATTTATGGCGACGGAACGGCTATGTAGAGTTCAAGCTTGTTCACTCGCAACAGAAATTACGGCTCAACTATTCATATCTTGAAGATATATTGCTCAATGCTGATAAATTCAACTTGCCAAAGGCAATAGCCAATGTTGAGCAACCTATTTTGATTATTCACGGCAAGCAGGATTTAACTGTTACCCCGAAAGAAGCATACGAGCTTGCCCACAGCGTGAAGAACAAGGAAAAATTCCGCTTCCTGCTGTTGGATAAGGCAGGACACGGTTTCAACTCGGCTCATCCATTTGATGGGACAAACCAGGTGCTTGAGAAGCTTATTGTTGAAGTAGTTAATTTCATTAACGAGAAGTGAGAGGAAAACCGTATATATTGCTGATTTTGATATTGCTTGCAAGCTGCGAGCTGATTGTAATCAAAGCACCACCAAAGGAACGCCAGCAACGTGTGGAACTATCCCAGCGGGCACCGCTTAGCGTTGTGATGCTATTCAAAGCAGAACTCGACAGCAGTAATGTTTTTGGGGCAATGTCGCTTATTGCGTCGCCGGAAAAAACAAAATATCTTGCTGAGCAACGCTACGAAAGAATTACTGATATTCAGCGAGTTCGCCGTATTTTGCAAAACAAAAAAGTAACAGAATATAAAGCAAATTCTCTTGCAGAAGATATTTCAATTGTGAGCTTGGAATTAAACTGGTTAGAGAAAATTAATTTTGTCGCTGCAAAAATTGATAGCCAGTGGTATGTAACAGATTATAAATATCCGGCAGAATAACCTATTCAAGAATTATCTTTTGTATTTTTGTTTCATTTGAGTTGCTAAATTTAGCGATAAGAAATCCTTTCACCCGAACTTTCGATGCAAGATCGATTGCGGATAAATTTCCAATATCTGTTTTATAGACAAGTTCGCCCAATAGATTGTAGATTTCTAAATTATCGTATTTTCCGAAGCAACTATTCAAATAAAACGTATTATTCGAAAAGAATATATCTTGATTTTCGGATTTTTCGGCAACAGAAGTGAAAGCAGATAGTTCGAAAATATGCCCAAAAGATGAAATTCCTCTGAGATTTTTGATTGCAACGTCAGGTGTTTTGAAGTTCGGATTTTTCGGCTCTAAAACTAAATTAGCAACTACACCTGAATTGTTAATCAGGTTTGTTTTGCTGACTGTGCCGATAGAGAATTCAATTGAATTTTGGGTTGATTTCCACATAGAGAAAGTAGCTTTGTTTCCGTCCAAAAGTCCGGTTGGTTCAATTCCCTGAACTTCAAAATCCTGTAAATCAGGAATTTCAATTGTTCCGGCAAGCGACAGATACGGCTGGTAGGTGCTTACATAGATAGGATAAATGATGCTGCTGCTTGACTTCTGAACAACTATTGCAGGCAGTTCAATTTCCTGATTAGTATTATTAATTATGCTGCCGGTGGGATGCTGCTTGTCGTAGTTGTAAGAGATAACTAAATTATCAATCATATTAACTTCTCCGTTGCCATCGCAATCAGCATAAGTAGCAGAGGCGGTGTCCCAGGCAATCACCGGCTGAGGAGCCCAAAGAGTGCTTGCGGGCTCGCGTTTGAAGCTACGCATTTGCTTGGTGTTTGGTCCGAAGCCTAAATAGTAGGAAACTGTTGCAAAATCGAGGTGGTTAACAACTCCGTCGTTGTTTGCATCGCCGGGCCATACGTTTACGAAGCTATGGATTGTGTAGCTAATGCTTGATGTTGGCAAATCAATAAGTTTCAGTTGTCCGTCGGCAACAACAGTTATCCGCGGATTGATCAAACTAAAAGTAACCACGTCGAAATGCGGAGCTGCTGGTATCACAACAAATTTCAGATTAACAACTTTGGGATTGTCGGGTGCGTTTGTGTCGCGGGTGTAGTCCATACCGGAGCTAACGACCAATCTGCCTATGTCATTAGAGGCATCGGGCAGCGAAAGCACAAGGGTTTTGGTAGTGGAACCAAATTCACCGCGTTTCCATTCGGAGAAGCGGACAAACTGAGTTTTATTGTAGCGAAGCTCGAAAGACACGTTTGTGCATTTTTGGATATTTTCGGCAACAATATCTATGCTGAATACATAAGTAGCCGTTACGAACTTGCTTCTGGACGAATCGACGTCGTTTCTCACGAAGTTGAGAGATTGCGTGTGCAAGGCAGTCGAGGCTACCAGAAATAAGGTTAATATGTAAATAATTTTTCTCATTCCCGAAATAACAAGCAATTGATATGCCAGAAATATCAATTTTCGTCCACATTCAGCAATTTTTTTGCTAATTTTGCAACAAGCTTGTTCATTTCTTCTAATTTATCATCATATAATATATCGGTAACTGTTTTGATTTTTTCAACATCTTTTTCGTTAATTTTATAAAGAGAAAGGGAAATTTCGGCGGCTTCGGGCAATTGCTCGTAGCTTCCGGCAATAAAATATCCAACGTTGAATTTGCGTAGTGCGTCTATCTCATTTAAAGTAGGCAAGTTATAATTTTCAACTACGTAAAGCTTGAACAAGCTGTACAAACTATCCCGTGTTTCGAGGTCGTAAGCAACGAAATCTTTGGATTTTTTTGCAACTTCGAAAATATCTTCGAGAGCAGCAAAGGAAGTTGTAATTCTTGCGTCGTATAAATTCCAGGGTCGCAACCCAATTGGCAGGCTAAAACCAATTCCGGTAAGAACGAGCGTTGGTGCAGGTTTCACATTTAAATTCCCAACTTGATTAGAATATAATTTGCTGTTGTTTTTGGCATCTGCAAAGGCTCTTTGGGTGGCAGTGAGCAACGATGGGTCGAAAAGAGTTTTTTCGGTGGTTGCCTGACGATAGTTCAGATGGGCAAATCCTTCGCCTTTTTGACGTTTTGTCGTATCGCTAACGTCCACCAGAAGCAATTCCACCCGCAGCATATTGATAAATCTGTCGGCACGCATAAAAGCAACTTCATCAGCACCTGCTATTCTGGCAATATCGAGAAGGATAGGCTTTTTCCCTTCGTTGTAGAGATTTTGAGCGATTGTGTCGCGGTCGGGCTTTTCGATGAAATCATATTTGAGAGTAAGCCTTGTCGCAAGCGACAAAGCAGCGTCTGCCTTTATTTCGGGAATATCCTCCACTGCAACGTTTCTTCCCGCGATATAGTTGCCAAGCATAATTTTTCGTTTTTCAACTTTGCCTGAACATCCAACAATAGTAAGCATAATCAATAAAAACAGTAACTTTTTCATTTTATCCTCAATAACTTCTACTAATACTTTGCCTTGTTGCCGCAATAATTGCGTCGTAGCCACCGAAAGCAACATCTTTATAATAGACAAATGCGATGAATGAATGGTCGTTTACGCTTGTGTTGCCTTCGTATTGGTCGGTAGAATACCGCACCGCACGGTTTCGGTAAAAGTCGAATTCTCCAGTAGCATATAAATAATTATGCACACCACGACGCACCCAAGCCCGTAGTTTGTAGTAGCGGTCCGCTTCGTCGAAATACATAATCCAGCGGTGGTCGGGCTTCCAGTTGTTGAAAGAGCCGATTATAAACACATCTTCGTTTGTAAGCACTCCATCAGGCTCGAGCAGAAATTCCAGATAGATATAGTCGTTTGCATAATTAGGAACGCGGCTTGTTAGCATAACGCCTTCGTTGTCGTATTCATTGAAGGTGCCGTTGCGTCGCAAGTCCGAAAGAGGAAGCCGTTGTTCGGTTACTCCACGGGGAAAATATCCGAGATTGTTCAAATCCAGCACCCTATATTCGTTTTCGGCAGGAACACCTTCAATTCTAAAATACTTACGTGCTCCGATAAAACCCGAAACATTTCTGCGGTATTGATATTTATAAAGATATGAATAGTCATCTATATCGTTTCTTGATGAAACAACGAGAGGTTCTTCCCAGCGATTATTTTTATAAAGCACGCAGGTATGCACATTATTATCCAGCAGGTTCAATTTTGACCAAACCTGAACATCAAGATTATAACTTGTTGATGAAACATTATATTTAGTCGAATACATACTATTCCAAATGCTCATTACAGATTGGGCTCGTGGCTCGACCACAAAGAATTTTGCTTCTGCAAATTCTTCTTTATCGTTGTCGTAGTTATAAAATTTCACCTTCCAGTTGCCCGAATATTTAATCGGGATGCTAAAATCAGGAAAAGAGAAATAGCCTCGGTGCGAGAAATACGGATTTGTGTAGCCGGCTGCATCCCAACGAATATTGCTAAACCGGCGGTGGTAGAGTTCCTGATAAAATATGTTTTCCGTTTCTTTCCAGTCAGCAGTGCAATGGACAAACCGGGCG
>JAOAGZ010000023.1 GCA_026415495.1 Eximiradius proteiniborus
ACTCGTATCGAAATCTATCCTCCTACTCTTGTTTCTCCTCAAAATAATGCTAACAACTATGCTAATTTGCAAGCCTTTTTCTGGAATGTTGCCGAGAATGCAACATCTTATCGCTTGCAAATATCAAACGACAGCTTATTTAATTCATTCATTATAAATCAGGTGCTCTCCGACACTTCTTATTCCTGGAGCAATTTACCCGCAAATAGTGCTTTCTATTGGCGTGTCCAGGCATTCAATTCAAATTATACAAGTGGATGGAGCGAAATCCGCAAACTCACTACTTATAACCTCGTAACCGTTCAAATTGGTTCAGGAACCGCAACTTCGCAATTCCCATACTATACATATTATCACGATGCTGTTACTTACTTGCTCTATACATCTTCTGAAATTCTCTCAGCAGGCGGTTTTGGTGGGCTCATCCAGTCGATTGGCTTCAATGTTACTTCTGTTGCAACTCAACCGATGAATGGTTTTTCCATATATATGCAGAATACTAATCTTTCGTCCGTTACTGCACCAATTACATCAGGATGGACACTTGTTCATTCATCGAGCTCATTTGCAGTTACTCAAACCGGATGGACTGAACACGTTCTGTCAACTCCTTTCGCGTATGATACGACAAAAAATTTACTCATAAAAATCTGCTTCGACAATAATAGCTGGACAGCTTCTTCCGTTGTTCAGGCAACAGCAATTTCGAATCGTGCATATGCTCGATACGCCGACAATCATACAAATACTTGCTCAACTGACCCATCAAGTGCAACAAGCCCAAGCCGAGCAAATATTCGTCTAACAATTTCCTCTCCTCTTCTGCCTCCTGTTTTGCTTGCACCAGCCCAGTCGGCGGTACTTGCTCACGATAGACCTGCCTTCTCGTGGTCGGCAGTAAATAATGCCCAATCATACCAGCTTCAGGTGATAAACGCAAACAACGCACAAATGCTGAATATTTTTACTAATCAAACGCAATACCAGTCTGCTCCTTTGTTCTACGAAGGTCAGGTTACGTGGCGTGTTCGTGCAATTTCGGGGACCGATACAAGTGGCTGGAGCACAAGCAACTTTACTATAACTCGTTCAACTGTTACTCATAGCATTCCGCTTGTTTCTGGCTGGAATATGATTTCATCCTATGCCGAACCAGATAACTTAGCAATTGCTAATATTTTCAGCCCTCTTGGCAACAATCTCCAGATTGTACGCAACGTTTCCGGGCAAACGTATATCCCAAATCTGTCAAATATGATAAATGAGTGGCAAATTCGTCAGGCTTATCAGATAAGAACTCTTTCCGGCTCTACTTTGAACATACAAGGCTTGAAAATTATTCCTAACTCAACTCCGATTGTGCTTAATACAATTGGGTGGTATTGGATACCTTATTTCCGCACTGCGTCTATGCCTGTTTCCACAGCTTTATCATCTATTAACGGTAAATATCTGCAAGTGAAATCAATAACCGGCGAAGTATACTATCCTCCGTACATCACAACATTGCAAAATCTTGAACCGGGCAAAGGCTATATGCTACGTTCTACTTCAACAAATGGTGTGCTGGTCTATCCTGCAAATCCTGCAATTAAATCATCTTCAAATAATTCGATACAAGAACCTGTATTTTTCAAAAGAAATAAGCATATAACGGGAAAAACATCAGTCATTGCAATTGATATACCCGGAGTTGTCGATGGTGATGAAATTGGTGTTTTCACCGAAGATGGTTTGCTTGTAGGCTCTTCAGTGTGGACGGACGTATGCCGAGGTGTGGTTGTCTGGGGCGATGATGAATTCACATCGGAAAAAGATGGAGCATTCGAAAACGAAAGATTACAGATAAAAATTTGGAAGAATTCGACCAATTCAGTATACAATACAAATATTAATACAATAAATAATCTTGATAAATCAATAAATGAAACAACTTTATCTTACAAAACTGACGACATATTAAATGTTTCTGGTCAACTTGCAAGTGCAATAACAGAAGAATTGCTAATTTATCCTCAACCATCATCAGGTAGAATTACGATAAGTGTATTGGGAAATCTTGAGAAAGAGTGTCAGGTAATAGTATTTGACTACAAAGGGACAGAGATTTTCAATAAAAACGTCGAAAGTACAAATAATCGTGTAGAGTTAGAATTTGTAAATATATCGTCGGGTATTTATCAAATAATAGTAATAGATAGTGGGAATATCTACAAAGATAAATTTATAATTGTTAAGTAGAAATTATCCCCAAATTTCGTATTTTTGCAATATTGAAATTTGGGGATTTTTTTATGGCAATAATCATTGACGGGAAAAAAATTTCTGATGAAATTAAATCAGAAATCAAACAACGCACTGAAAAACTATTCTCAGAAAAGTCTATTAAACCTGGCTTGGCGGTATTATTAGTTGGCAACGACCCTGCTTCGTCTATCTATGTCAATAGCAAAGCAAAGGCTTGCCAATCTCTCGGTTTCGATTCTATCGTTAAGCGTTTGCCCGAAGATACACCTGAAAGCGAGGTGATTAATATTGTTAATCAGTGGAATGCTGACCCGTCTGTTCACGGGATTTTAGTGCAATTGCCACTTCCGAAGCATATTAACGAAACAAAAGTATTGCTCTCTATTCAGCCAAACAAAGATGTTGATGGCTTCCACCCTGAAAATGTCGGGCGTTTAGTGATTGGTCTTCCCGGCTTCGTTTCTTGCACTCCTGCTGGTATTTTTGAACTGCTCAAGCGTTCTAATATCGAAACTTCAGGCAAACACGCTGTAATCGTAGGCAGAAGCAATATTGTGGGCAAACCAATCGCAAATATTCTTTATCAGAAAAAGGCTTTCGCTAATGCAATCGTTACAATCTGCCATACTGCTACAAAAGATTTATCATACTATACAAAGCAAGCCGATATTTTAGTTGCTGCTGTTGGTAAACCTGAAATTATTCGTGGCGAAGATGTTAAAGAAGGTGTGGTTGTAATCGATGTCGGAATTAACCGTGTTGACGACCCATCAACTGAAAAAGGCTATCGCATCGTTGGCGATGTCCATTTCGATTCTGTTTCGAAAAAAGCTTCTGCAATTACTCCTGTCCCCGGCGGTGTCGGTCCTATGACTATTGCTATGCTTATGTATAACACTTTGCTTTCCGCAGAAGGTGTAGTTTACTGATGAAACCCAATATAAACATTATCTTTGAAGATCAGGACATTATTGTAATTAATAAGCCTTCGGGACTGCTTACAATCCCTGATAGATACAATCATTTGCTTCCATCAGCAATTTCTTCTCTAAAATCAAAATTCGGGGAATGCTTTGTAGTTCATCGTCTTGATAAAGATACAAGCGGTGTTATGGTTTTTGCAAAAAATGCAGAAGCTCACAGAAAATTAAATCTGCAATTCGACAACCAGCAAGTAAAAAAAATATATCACGCAATTGTTCAGGGCATTTTGCAAAAGGATGAACTCGAAGTAGATATCCCTTTAATTCAAAATCCTAATGGTGTTGGTGTGTTGCCTTCAATTCGAGGTAAAGAATGCCTCTCGATTATTAAAGTTATCGAACGATTTAAAGTCGCCACTCTTGTAGAAGTAAACTTAGTTACCGGCAGGCAACATCAGCTTCGTGCTCACGTTGCTGCTATCGGACATCCCTTATTGGTTGATGATTTATATGGAGAAAATTCTGCCTTTTTGCTGTCTTCAATTAAGAGGCGATATAATTTGAAAAAGAATACCGACGAAAAACCCATTATTTCACGTATTTCAATGCATTCCTGCTCGATTGAATTCATTCATCCGTCTATTAATCAAACTGTAAAATTTGAAGCACCTTATCCAAAAGATTTCGGGGCTACTCTGGAAGTGCTCAGAAAATATGCTAAATTATAAATCAATATTTTTTTGAACAGTAAGCTCTAATGTGTCGATATTTAAAGCAACTAAATTCCCCAACGATGAATATCTGTGGTGATAGCAGCACCCGCCATCTATTGTAATTTTATCCGTTTTCAATGAAATTACTATCTCATCTATTGTTTTCGGTGTGTGCCCGACAATCATTTTTTTGTTGTTGATCTTTTCTTTCTTCGGAATTGAATTTCTGATCCACAACATTGTTGTTTGGTCGTCAAGTGGATTCTCAATATCAAAATTCAAACCTGCATGAACAAGAATGTATTCATCCAATTCTAAATAATTGGGCATCTCATTGATGAAATTAATATATTTTATCGGTATTTCACTTGTTTCAAAAACTCCGAAACTATTAAGCGTTTCGTTGCACCCGTTGAGTATCCACAACTCCATATCTGATAATGATTTCATAGAATCAATCATCATTTGCTCGTGGTTTCCTCGCACAAAGTGAACATTATAATCTTCAATTTTCAAATCCATTAGCAAATCTAAGACTTCTTTTGAACGCGGACCACGATCAATATAATCCCCAACGAAAAAAATTTCGTCGTCTTTTGTTATTCTTAACTTATCGAAAAGCAACGAATTCAACGTTTTGTAACATCCGTGGATGTCAGAAATTGCGTACCTATTTTTCATAAAAATTATTTTTCAAAGTTTAGTATAATTATGGACGTTATTAACATCTTAGTATTGTTTGTATGTTCGCTTTCATATTGAAAAATAGCAACTTATAGATTATTTTCTTGTTAATTTTATGAATTAATAATATATTTGTAATTCTTTAAATTAACTATTGGTAATTTGATTTATTTATGTTTGAAAGCTTACAAGAAAAATTAGAATTAGCATTAAAGAAGTTTCGTGGTCAGAACAAGATAACAGAAGAAAACATTAGCGAAGCTCTGAGAGAAATTCGTCGTTCTCTTATCGAAGCTGATGTTAATATAAATGTTGCTAAAGAGTTTGTAGAATCTGTCAAACAAAAAGCAATTGGAACAGAAGTTCGCGGCAAATTGCTTCCCGAACAGCTAATCGTCAAAATTATTTACGATGCATTAGTTGAAACTATGGGTAGCAAAAATGCTGAACTAATGTTCTCGCCACAGCCCCCAACTGTCATTCTTGTCGCAGGTTTGCAAGGTTCTGGTAAAACTACTTTTTGCGGAAAGCTTGCAAGAAGCTTACGCAAAAAAGGGCGTCAGCCTTTGCTTGTTGCTTGCGACATTCACCGTCCGGCGGCAATTCTGCAACTTAAGCAACTTGGCGAACAAGTCAATGTTCCCGTTTTTTCCGAAGATGGTAAATCTGCCGTCGATATTGCTCAAGATGCACTCACTTATGCTCGCAAATTTGCTCGCGACGTCGTCATTGTCGATACTGCCGGACGCTTGACAATCGACGAGGAGATGATGAAAGAAGTGGCTGACATCGCGGCTGCTGTCAAGCCAACAGAAACATTATTCGTCTGCGATGCAATGATTGGGCAAGACGCCGTTACCACCGCTCGTGCTTTTCACGAACGGTTGAACCTCACCGGCGTTGTGCTTACAAAACTCGATGGCGATACACGTGGCGGTGCCGCTCTTTCAGTCTTGAAAGTAGTTGGCAAACCTATTAAATTCGTCGGAACTGGTGAAAAACTCGATAACCTCGAGCCTTTCTATCCCGAGCGTATCGCTTCCCGTATTGTTGGGATGGGCGATATCCTCACTCTTGTAGAAAAAGCCGAGCAAGAATTCGACCAAAAAGAAGCTGAAGCTTTGGAAGAAAAAATCCGTAAAAATCAATTTACTTTCGATGATTTCCTTACTCAACTCCGCACTATCAGAAAAATGGGCTCTCTTCGCGATTTGCTCGGTATGCTCCCAGGTATGGATAAAGCTATGAAAAACGTCAATATCGACGACAAAGCTTTCTCCAAAGTCGAGGCTATTATCTTATCGATGACCCCAAAAGAACGCTCTGCACCTAAAATTATTAATGGTTCCCGCCGTATCCGCATTGCCAAAGGTAGTGGCACAAGTGTTCAGGATGTAAACAAACTTCTTAAACAATTCGAAGAAATGCAAAAATTAATGAAAAGCGTTGCTTTGGGCAAGCGTTCCAAATTCCTGCCAAATCTCCCCTTTGGAGTTGGTGGTAAACGAAAATAATTTTTAGTTAAATATTTTAGGATTTTTTAAAATGGTAAAATTAAGATTAAGAAGAAAAGGTAGAACTCATCATCCGATTTATGATATCGTTGCAATCGATAGCCGTAAACGTCGCGATGGTGCTTTTATCGAAAGATTAGGTTATTTTGATCCTCATCAAAATACCAAAACAATCAGTATTGACCACGAACGTGCCGTCTATTGGCTTAATGTTGGTGCTCAACCTACTGATGTTGTTCGTCTTCTTCTAAGCTACGATGGTGTCCTTCTTCGTCGCGCTTTGATGAAACAAGGTAGAAAATCAGAAGAAATTGAGCAGGAAATTGCTAAACATCGTCAAATCGTTGCTGAACGCTATCGTCGCCGCAAAGAACTTCGCCGTAAACGCATCGAAGCCAAAAAGAAAGCTGAACAAGAAGCTCAAAATCAACCACAAGAAGAAGCCCCAGCAGAATAATTACCGATTATTAATAAAAAAATCCCCAGCTTTTGCTGGGGATTTTTGTTTCTGTTACTTTTATTGTTTCGGAGTTGAAACATATATTTGAACTGTTCTCGATAGATGTCTTCCAACAGGTGAATTGTTGTCGAATATTATTTCGCTTTCGCCTACTCCAAATGTTTCAAATTTTGCTTTAACTTTCGATTCTAAATATTTCTTTACATTATTTGCTCTGTTCTGAGCAAGTCGTTTGTTGTAATTGTCATCACCAATTCTATCTGTATATCCAAAAATCTGCACAGTTGAATTAGACTTAATGCTTGGTACTACATATTGATCCAATATTCTTCTGTCGAATTCAGATACTTCTGGACTATCGAAATCAAACAGTGTTAATGAATACTTGTATATTACTCTGTCGGGTCTGTCTTCTGATACCTTCCTATTGAATGAATAGTATTCAACTGGAACAGAAGCAGTAGCATATCTTGAGGCGCCCGACGCTGTCTTTGCTGTAAAGGTATATTCAAGCGGAACCTGCGACGGAGCTAATTCATTCGGAGTAATTGCCCATTTTACTGGTTGTGGTTCGCCTTTACCTTCAAACTTCTTAATTAATTTCCCGGCTTGTTTGATTTCTAAATACCAGTCTGCTATCGCTTCGTTCGAACGAGCATATGTAACGAACTCTACTAAATCTGGATCTGCTATTCTACGTCTTTCACTTTCGATTGTTATCGGTGCTAAAATATCATTATTTGTAGTTGAAATTTCAACTCTGCGGTTTTCTGCAATTCCATCTGCAACTTTCGGGTTAGATGGTTTTGCCGGCTCTTTGCCTGCTACTGTCTGAATTCGTAACGGGTCAATGTTAAAATTCTTTACAAGGTAGTTCTTTGCAAATTCAGCTCTTTCAGCCGATAATTTTGTATCTTTCTCTCTTTGATTGTCTAAAGTTCCGGTAATTGTTATTCTTGCATTCATATTTTGCTTCATTCTTTCCCCAATAACGTCCAGAACTTGATTGTTGATAATCATTGCATCAGGTGGAAGCGATTTGATTGAAAACTCACCTGTTTTACCACTTGCTTGAAGAGCATCTTCTGTTACTGGACGGGCAGTGCTTTCCGTGAAAAATACATACGGCAGCAATGGGAAAAGCTCACCATATTGTGTCTCTTCTACTGTGATTTTTTGCAATGGATAAGTATTCATTTGCTTGTCGTAATAACGTACTTCTTTGAACCCGACTTCTAATTCGACACCCGGAACATCTACTACTTCCGGCACTTTCTTCTTACCTAAACCAAAAGTTAAATTCATTCCTAATCTCAATTGTGGAACTGTATAACTATCCCAACTGGTATTGCCGGATACCTTCGTAAAAGGTATTCTAAATGATACTTCTGGTGAAAAATACGTGCTTCTTCCTATTTGGAATGTGTAGCCGGCGCCCAAAGCAACTCCTAATCTGAAATTCTTATCTGGAATATCCGTTTCAGGAAAAGATTGATACTCGTAATGTCCATTTAGCGGAATCCCAACTTCTGGACCAATATTCAGATACAATGGTATATCCCCAAATAAATTATGAAATTGAACCAAAGGTGTAATTTCCAAATAATCCATCTTAGTTGTTAATTTTTCATTGTTTTCCTTTAATTCTCCGCGAAATCCATTATATCCCAAGCGTCCCGATATTGAAATCATATTACTGATAGGGAAATTTGCAATTATTCCACCATTGAAGAATATTTCATTGCTGTTTGTGTTGAATAAAGTAGTCGGATTTAGTGTCCCTGTTGGATTGACATTTGATGGCTGATGAAAATTAAAATGACCTCCTATATATGGTCCTATGTTGATTTGACCATTATACGGATATGTTTGAGCAAACAATACTCCGCCGAAAAGAAATGTCAATGCCATCGCGAAAAATTTCAATTTCGTTCTCATTATCTCTTCCTTTACAAATTGTGAAACAAAAAAATAATATATTCGTTACTCTATTATTAGTTTGATACGAAAAATGTTGTTTATGGTAACATATAAAATCAGAAAATTTTTTAATAAAAAAATCATTGTTTGTTAATAAAGGATTTCACTATGAAACGTTTTATTTTATTTTTTAGTTTTACCTTTATCTTATCTGTAATTTCAACTAATCTGTTTGCTCAGGGTATCGATGTTGGCTTTCATTTGGGGCTTTCCACTCCAAACGACAAAATAGCAAACGTTTACAACAAAAGCCAAATTAAACTTAATGGTGATTCCTTAGGAAATTTGGTTTCTAATGGAATGGATGCCGGCTATCATTTAGCTGTCAAAGGACGCATCGGTCTTGCTGATAATGCAGATTTATACTTAGGTTTTGGTTATCACAAGTTCCCTCAGACTAAAATCGAAGTTATTGATCCTCAAACCAACAAAGTTTTGGCGACATTGAACTCTACCACTAATATCATTCCTATCAGTGCTGGACTTAATCTATATCCTATTCGCTCTATAATTGGTATTTATGCTACTGGCGACTTGTCCTACAACTATATTTCGAGTTCGCTTGATTATAAAGTTGCTGGTGTGGAAGTGCCGCTTACTAAAACTCCAACTGATGGTCGTCTTGGCTTTGGCATTGGTACAGGTATTGATTTTTCTTTGGGCTTAATTCTTCTCAATGTCGAAGCTAAATATAACTATATCAATTTTATTGGTAAGTCCGACAAAGAAGATTCTAAAAATTATTTATCGGTGGCTCTTGGTGTATATTTCTAAATAAATAAAAAAGCAGGGGAGAGGTTATCCCCTGCTTCTTTTATTTTTAATAAATAATTATTTTGAAATATACTTTCCAAAAATATTCTCAAAATATTTCTCTTTTTCTGCCTGAATTTTCACTTTAAACACCATTGAAGTTTCTGTATCCAGTCTTTCCTGCACTTCATAATTATCATAAAGATGAGATACTAATTCAGATTTTTCATAAGGCAGATTTACTTCAAAAATATTGTGAAAACGATTGTATTTTTCTTGCATCAATTCAAGCAAACTTTCAATATTAATTCCTCTTTTTGCAGAAATAAATATCGAATCAGCAAATTCTTGCTTCAAAGCTCTGTGTATTGTTATATCATCAAGCATATCAACCTTGTTGAACACCATTATTGTTGGCTTCTCATTAATTTTAAGTTCCTCTAACGTCTTGTTTACTGTCTGTATTTGCTCTCTGAATAATTTATGCGATACATCGATAACGTGTAGCAACACATCGGCTTCCATTGCTTCCATTAATGTGCTTTTGAACGATGCAACTAAATTGTGAGGCAATTTCTTTATAAATCCTACTGTATCGGAAATCAGTGCTTTCTGCCCGCTCGGCAAACTGAATTGCCGAACCGTTGTGTCCAATGTAGCAAAGAGCTTGTCCTCAACATAAACCCCAGCATTTGTAATTGTATTTATTAATGTTGATTTTCCGACATTTGTATATCCGACAAGAGCGAATTTTGGCATTTCAGAACGTTTTTTTCTTTGTTCTTTCTTCTGTAATTCAATTTCTTTGAGCTTTTCTTTCAGGTTTTGAATACGTAATCTTATTATTCGTCTGTCCGTCTCAATCTGAGTTTCTCCAGGTCCTCGTGTCCCAATTCCTCCATATTGCTTGGATAAATGTGTCCACATTCGTGTAAGTCGCGGCAAAATATATTGCAATTGTGCAAGCTCTACTTGTGTCTTAGCTTCGTTTGTTCTTGCCCGCGTAGCAAAAATATCTAAGATTATACCACTTCTATCTGTAACCTTTATATTTAGTTCCTTTTCGAGATTACTTACTTGCGCCGGCGATAGATTATCATCAAAAATTATTAATGAAATGTTCTCTTCTTTAACAATTTGTTTTACCTCTTCGAGCTTTCCTTTTCCAAGTACTGTTGCCGAACTTATCTTTGGCAATTCCTGATATATCTTGTGAATTATTTCCGCACCTGCTGTTTCAGCAAGAAAAACAAGTTCATCAAGGTCTTCCAAAGCTTCTTCTCTATTGCTTCCCTTAACTTTCACACTACAAGCAATTGCTCTTTCACGTTTTTCCTCAATTTTATTCTGTTTTTCAAGTATCATATCGCTCCATTTTTTTGTTTAAAATACAAAATTAATGCAATTTCAAATAATTATCTTAATTATTTGAAGAGTATTCTTTTTATTATCTCTTTATTCACTACAAATATTTTGGTATTATTTTTGTCTTTATTATTAAGTTCATTATTATTGATGTCGATATTTATGTTAAATTAATTATTGCCAAAATATTGAGTATTATTCGACTACTAAATATTAAGAAAAAAATAAAACCTGAGACTTTCTACGAACAATTAGCTAAAGATGGTCTCCTTGTAGATTATTTAAATAAATTTTTATCTGATAAAATTAACAGCGACGAAGATTTTAAGCGTGAAATTTTCGAAACTCTTCTATTGCATAGCAATGAACCTTTTGTAGAAGTCGAAAAATACTATTTGGAGAAACTCATTTCATCTTTGAGCTACTTTTTGGAGTATACGTCCCAATGGAGAGAATCAAATCAATAAGTCCGGAAATTATTGGGCTTTTCGATAAAATTATTCAGCAAGCCGAAGAATATCATCGTGCTTTCGAACTTCTTGATAAAAAAGTGAAAGATTTCGACGCAGCTATCAACCGCCTAAATGAAATGGAGACCAAAATATCTAAGGATGCTGAATCTGCAATTAGCAAAATCAATACTAATATTCTTGAATCTATCATTCTTCTTAAAAATAAAACCGAAGAAACTATTAAGCTTGCCAATGACCTTGGTGATATTAATGCATTCAAAAAAGAAATGGAGCAACTCAAAGATGATATTGTTTCTATTCAAAGCAACTCTGCTAAAATAGTCGAAGAAATGGATAAATCGCTCAAATTTTTCAAAAAGAAATCCGAACTTGAACTTGAATCAACCCTGATTGGCTTGAAATCTAAAATCGAAAAAGAAGTTGCTGTGGAATCTCAAAAAATCGAGCTTCGCATTAATATGCGGCTTAAACAAATGGAATCTGCTTTGATAGGTCTCGACGAAAAAGTTAAATCATTTGAAGTTAATTTCTCTTCTGTAATTAAAAAAATTACTCTTGACATTGATATTATCAAACACGGCTATTCTCTGGATTTAGAACAAAACAACGAATATAACAACCAGCTTGTAAATCAGGAAATATCGGACAAAATTGCTTCTTTGGAAAATATGCTCAACATAATCAATGAAAAAATCTCTTCTCTTTCCGGTGGCAAGATTAAATATGAAAAAGAACGCTCGTCAGATAGCGAACAAATCGAAAAATTAGATAGTAAGCTGCAATTTCTTTCAAGAAAAATTGACTCAATCGAAAAAACAATTGCAAGTTCGCAAAGCAATACGTCTATTCTCATCGCCTCAATTGCTATTATTCTTGCTCTTCTTGCTATTATCCTCAAATTTATATAAAAAACCTTCGGGCGACAGCTATCTGCACGAAGGTTCTTTATCATTGAAAAGCAATTATATTATGGCTTTTCGTAATCTTTATTGATAATGTCTCTTGTTGGATCAAATGCCGTTAAACCTTTTTCTTTAACTTTGTCGTAAATCATTCCTGATGTTCCGAATAATAATGATTTTGCATCATATCCAAGAACTCTTAAAAATGCAATTACATAAGCACTTGTTTGACCTGTGTAGCAATAAACGACAATTTGTTTGTTGGTCGGAAGTGTGAGTAAGTCTTTTGTTGATTTCAAAGATTCCTTCGGAGTGTATTGCATTGCACCGGGAATATGTCCGGGATCTAAATAATGTGCAGCAGGCCAATAATTAATAATAAATAAATTGTTTAAGTTGTTAAATACATCAGTGTGGCTAATTCCTGTTGCATCAACTCCAAGTCCGGATGCCCATCCCTTTCCGAATAAATACTTAACTCTTTCTTCCAATATCTCTTTGCCTGTTTTCTTGCCTGTGCTCAAAGTAGGTAGCGGGTTCTTTGTTGTTGGTTTTGGTGTTTCTGTTTGCACAAATTGGGTAGCCCGTGAATTCCCGTTAGCAATAGTGTTTTTGTAAGTATTTGCAAAATCATCATGCCATGCAGACATACCAAATTTCATTGACTTAACATTTGAATACCCGAGCAATCTCAATAACGATGCTGAATAAGCTGCTGATTGTCCGGTATAGCATACCAGCACAACATCTTCGTATGTTGCTAAATTAGTTGCATTTGTTTTGAAATAGTCATATAAGTTAGGAATTAGTACATTTACTGCATTTTTGATATGACCATTGTCGTAGTCAGCTTTTGCGCGAACGTCAATGATTTTGATTTTGTCTGGTGTAGCTAAGTTCTTGTTGTAAACGTCAATTGCGTTAATAATCGTAGGTGCTTGCGTATTAATAAAATCGCCACCTGTTGTTTCCAAATATTCGAGCAAAAGTTCTGCTTCAGTTTTCGTCGGACCATTGTCGTCATCATCGTCCGAACATCCTACAAAAGTAAGCGATAGTGCAATCAATAATATTGCGATTAATGAATTAAGTTTTTTAAAATAATCTTTCATATAATTTCTCCAAAAAAGTGGAACAAAAAGTTATCTTATTGAAATTTATTTAAGACCCCAGGAATTAGGTAATTTACCATCAACTACTATATTTTTGCTCGCTTGTTTTTCCCAATCATATAAATCTGAATCGAACAAATATAAGTTTTTGTTTTTCCACACATCTCCATCTTTGTAAATATGGCAGCTTGCGTAGCAAGCTTCGCCTTGTGCCACAGTTGTTCTTGCTGTGCGTTTCAAAATATTGTGCGGACTTGTGTAATTAAATGTTGGCGCTGCATCAAACTTTGCATATTGCGGAACATCATACATACTCCAATTGTCCGGTGCTGCAAGTGTGCGGCGTACAAGTGTGAACTTGTAATTCTTCTTAACATCAGGTATTGGATTTAATGCTATTTTGAACTCAAGATGAGAGGTTATTCGGGCTCCGGCTCCACCAATATGGCAACTTCCACAAGTATTGTAGTTTTGCGAATGGCATACATGGCAATTGAAATCATCTGCGTGTACTGAATGGTAAGTGTTAGAAGTTGCTACATTTTTATGACAATCTTCGCATTTCGGAAGTTTTTCATAAGCATAACGCTGAACAACTTTCTGCCCGTTCCCGTGCAATTCATCTTTCTTATGGCAGCTGAGACAGTTAAATCCAGCCTTCGTAAGATGAACATCAGGTTGAGTGCCACTTCCTACACCTAAAAATGCATGTCCACCACGTGATGAATGGCATACAACACAAGTATTCATCATATCAGGTTTTTTGAAATTATGCCCCTGTGCCAATCCTCCTCCGCCGGCGTGTGGTCTGTTCACATGGCAATCTCCACAGCTTGCGTGGCAAATAGAACAGTTTTTGTTGTAACCTTGCTGATGTTTTGCCGGCAATTGTGCAAAATCATCAGCTCCACTTAATCCAGAACGTAAACATACTTTGCGTTTTTGTCCCCACCCTTGATGCAGGTTATAATGCTGATTGTTCGCATAAGTTGAATGGCACTTTCCGCATTTTGCTACTGCCGAGTCTGATGGAGACTTCAAAAAGTTCCCCGAGTGAGCAATTGCTTTGTCTGCTGTTTTATCGACTCCATTGTGGCAGTCTGTACATTTCATTTCTCCATGTTCTGAATCTTTGAATTTTTTATAACCTTCACCGCCCATATACACACGGTCATAAGGCTCAAAATGCGGTGCATCGCCACCACAACCTCCAACAGGAGCCTCGCTATCAGGAGTATAAACAGCTTTCAGATGCTCATAATTGGTATGGCAACCCTCACACGAAGCAACATTTTTCGTGTTATTCGACGGATTGTCATTGTTATCATCCGAGCATCCAACTATTATTCCTGCTGTGAGCAAAATTAAAACTATAAATAAATTTTTCATCACCATAACTCCACAATTAATTATCCAAATTATTAAAAAATTAACATATTTTCATCAATATTGAGTTTTATTTCGTTTATTTACCACATTTTTCATTTTTTACAAACAAATTTAGAATGCTTAAAATAATTAATTAATATTCATAATCGCTTGATTTAATAAAATATATCAATAATATTTTATTTGTCAAAATGAATTTTCTTTTATTTCGAGAAATATTATTCGATTTCTGGTCTTATATTTTTTTATTTTTTAGTTTATTTTGATTATTTTTAATCTTTGCTATAATAATAAATAGGTTGAATTATGAATTTGCTGAAAAAATTATTGTTTATAAAAATTTTTGTTGCACTCTTTTTTGTAAATTCCTTTGCTCAGAAAGACCCTTCTTCACCAGATAATATTAAGAAATACGTCCAATATCTTGCCTCAGAAGAACTCGAAGGACGCCTACCCGGCACCGCCGGCATCGACAAAGCTGCAAATTATATTTCCCAACATTTTAAAAAAGTTGGACTAAAATCTTTTCGTGAAAATTATTTTCAGCAATTCGACGTTAGAACCGGAATTAAGCTTGGTTCTGAAAATAAATTTGCTTTGACTGTGCTTGTTGAGCGCCTCGGTGTGCCAGTCGAAAAATGGAAACCCGCAACTAAAAATATTAACGTCGAAGAAGAATGGTTGCCTGCGGCTTTCAGCGAAAATGGTTCCGTTAGTGCAGACCTTGTATTTGCCGGCTATGGCATTTCTGCCGAACCTCTGGGATATGACGACTATAAAGATATTGATGTAAATGGCAAAATAGTAATCGTTATCTCTGGTAGTCCTGATGGCTCTACCGAAAAATCAAAATTTGTCAATTATCTTTCCGATAGATACAAAGCGACTAATGCCAGAAATAAAGGTGCTGTGGGTGTCCTGATTGTCAATCCGCAAGGTGATTCTGCAAACATTTTGAAACCTCTGAGCTTTCAGATGATGTCCCGCAATTCTGGTATTTTAGTTGCCTATATCAAGAGAACACTTGCTTTCTCGCTTATGCCTAAGAATGTGCAACTCAATTATGTTGAAAACGCAATTAATAAATCTCAAAAACCAAATAGTTTTGCTGTCCCATATACTAAAGTGTCTCTTACTATTGACTTAGTAGACGACTATAGACCAACAAGCAACGTTATCGGTTACGTCGAAGGGCGTTTCAATCCTCAGGAATACATCGTTGTCGGTGCTCATTACGACCATCTTGGATACGGGCAACTTGGAAATTCTGCTTATGTAGAAACAACTCCTACAATTCATCCCAGCGCCGATGATAATGCCTCTGGTGTTGCCGGTGTAATGGAACTTGCCGAACGCTTCGCAAAAAATCCTGCCGATAGAACAATTGTGTTTATGGCTTTCACTGGCGAAGAAATGGGATTGCTTGGCTCTACTCACTATGTCGAAAACAACTTTTTCCCTCACGAAAACACATTCCTTATGCTAAATTTTGATATGATTGGACGAATGAAAGATAACAAGCTCCAGATTTTTGGCTTAGGCTCTTCACCCGTTCTGTCCAATGTAATTGATTCAATTTCCTCAATTGAAAATATCGGGATTGTCAAACTTCAAGATGGATTTGGTCCAAGCGACCACACACCTTTCTACAAAAAGAAAATTCCTGTTATGCACTTCTTTACCGGTGCACACGGTGATTACCACAAACCCACAGATACTTGGGAAAAATTAGATTATGTTGCTTCTGCTCGCGTTGTTGATTTTGCCGAAAGCGTTGTCCGTCATTTCGCTTCTATCCAGCAGAAACCTGCTTTTACTGAAGTTGTGGACACAACTAATCGTCCCGCGATGCGTGGAGGTGGTCCTTGGTTCGGTATTGTACCTAATTTCGAGGAATCTCCTCTCGGACTGAAAATTTCCGGTACTTCGCCCGGTAGCCCGGCACAAGCAGCCGGTCTGAAAGAAGACGACATTATCACCCATATTGATGATAAACAAGTCAAAAATTTACACGATTTTATGTATATTATCGGCGAATATAAAGCCGGCAATACTGTCAAAGTTCGTGTCCTTAGAAATAACAAAGAAATGTTCTTTAATGTTACTCTTGCTAATAGGAACAAACAATAATGAGTCTCTCAATTGTTTTTATGGGAACCCCTGAATTTGCGGTTCCCACTCTTATTGAACTGAATAAGAAATACGACGTTAAAGCCGTAGTTACCGCTACCGACAAGCCTCAGGGACGTGGACACAAAGTTCTGCCTTCTCCGATAAAAAAAACTGCTTTGGAACTTGGTTTGCAGGTTCTTCAACCTAATAATCTGAAAGATAATGAATTTATAGAAACTCTTAAAGCTATAAATCCGGATATAATAGTTGTCGTTGCTTTCAGAATTTTGCCAAAGGAAGTCTTTACCATACCTCGTCTTGGATGCTTCAATATTCACGCAAGTTTGCTCCCAAAATATCGTGGTGCTGCACCAATTAATTGGGCTATTATAAATGGTGAAACAGTAACCGGTCTCACATCTTTTCTTATTCAGGAAAAAGTCGATACCGGTAGTATTTTGCTCCAGACTGTTGTTCCGATTCCCGACGGTGCAACAGCCGGTGATTTGCACGATTTGATGGCACCATTAGCCGCCCGATTGTCAATCGATACTTGTGAACTACTTGCAAAAGGCAACTACAAAACAATTCCGCAAGACGAGAGCCTTGCCACTTCTGCTCCTAAGATTTTCAGTCAGAATGCCAAAATTAATTTCGATGATTATGCAGAATTAGTTCGCAACTTTATTCACGGTTATTCACCCGTCCCCGGTGCTTACACAATTTTCGACGGTAAGAAAATGAAAATTTTTCGCGCTGACTACGAAAAATGTAGCTGTTCAGTAAATGAAGCTTTTTTAAGTCTTCAAAATCCGGGTGAATTTTTGATTGAGAAAGGGCTATTTTGCGTCAAATGCAAAGCTGGATATATCTTTATCAAAGAATTGCAGATTGAAGGTAAAAAAGTAACAACTGTTGCTGATTTTATCAATGGATATAAGGGCGAAAAAAAAGGAATGTTTCAATAATTGTTGATTACTATGGAAAAAGTTTTGAAAAATAAAAAAATTGTTGTGGGAGTAACAGGCTCAATTGCTGCTTATAAATCTGCTCTGCTTGTTCGTGAACTAATCAAATCCGGTGCTGATGTTCAGGTTGTGATGACACCTGCCGCAACTAAATTTATTACTACTACCACACTCGAAAGCCTGAGTCGTCATCCGGTCGTTGTTGAGATGTTCGAAGATATTAAGCAAACAAGCGGTGCTTGGCACGTTCAGCTTGCTCAATGGGCTGATTTGATGATTATTGCTCCTTGCTCAGCAACCACGCTTTCTAAAGTCGCAAATGGATTAAGCGATACTGCACTCGTATGTGTGGCGATGGCTCTTCCACCGGAAAAACCTTTGCTTATTGCTCCTGCTATGGACTACGATATGTGGCAACATCCCGCTACTCAAAATAATGTCCTGATTCTGAAATCTTTTGGCTACACTATCATTCCTCCTGCTGAAGGTGAACTTGCTAGTGGGCTTATAGGTCCTGGACGTTTGCCTGATATTCCTGTGTTAATGGACTATATTTTCAAATCGTTCGATTCCTTGCAAAATTCATCTTCGATTAATCCCCAAAATGAAGCCATCACTTTAACAGAAAAACCTCTCGAAACAATTGACGAAAGCCTTGAAAAAGACAAATGGAATGCCGAACTAGAACTCGAAATGCTAAAAAAGAAAATTCATTCCAAGACTTATGATAGGTTGAAGGGAAAGAAAATCCTTATTACAGCCGGACCTACAATCGAAAAAATCGATTCCGTGCGTTTTATTTCCAATTTTTCTTCAGGGAAAATGGGCTTTGCAATTGCTGATTTTGCTGCTGAAATTGGTGCCGAAGTAATCTTGATTTCTGGTCCAACCCAGCTTGAACCACCCAAAAATTGCAGTTTTATATCTGTCCAGTCTGCCGAAGAAATGTTTCAGGCGGTAATGCAATATTTCCCAAATGTTGATGTTGCAATATTTTCAGCCGCAGTTGCTGATTTCACTCCAAAAATCAAATTTGAACATAAAATGAAAAAAGAAGAGGTAGGGGAGAGCGTTACTATTGAGCTTGTTCGCACAAAAGATATTCTTGCCGAAGCTGGCAAATCAAAAACTCATCAATTTATTGTTGGATTTTCTCTCGAAACGGAAAATCTGCTTGAAAATGCAAAACGTAAGCTCCAACAAAAAAATTGCGATTTGATTGTTGCCAATTTGGCAAACGTTCCCGACAGTGGATTTGGCGGTGATAAAAATACTATTACAATTATTGATAAGCTTGGCAATGAAACTAATTTTATGCCCTTGCCAAAACTTCAGGCTGCAAAAGAAATTCTAAAGGCAATTGCCGAACGATTTTAGTTGTTCGGCATTTGCCACAATATTTTTATTCCTGCTCCAATTTCTGAATTTTGCAGATATTTGCCTTTTTTCTGATCAATTTCATCAGCAAGCAGAGAAAATATATTTGCCCCTGCTCCTTTTGCAAAAAATGGGACAAGAGCATTTGTATGGCTCGTTGAATTGAACTGCATTTCTGGCATTTTGCCTTTGCCGTTGTTCTTTATTGGTTTGTCAAAAGGTTTGTTCTTTTCTTCGTCTGTTCCCGTTAAATATCCGGTTTCGTGGTCTGCTGTTATTATCAATAAAGTTTCATCCCAGGAACTATTTCTTTCTATCCAGGCAATCACGCTATCAATTGCAACAAAGAAATCTACTGCTTCCTCAATCAAACGCCCTTTTTGGTTGCCGTGACAAGCCCAATCTATCGCTCCTCCTTCTATCATCAAGAAAAAGCCTTGCTTGTTTTGTTTTAAAGTGTTGAGTGCCGCCAGCGATACTGTTGCTAAATCAGGTATATTCTGGTTGAATGGCACTTCATAAGCATCTTCCATTGCCTGACCTTTGCCATCGAAATATGACTTATCGTCAGTTGTCTTTCTTCTCTGCTGGAATGTTTCAGCAACTTGTGCCACTCCAAGCAGTCTTTTGGGAATGAATTTCCCACGTGCAATTTTCTCAAAATCTTGCTTATTCTCAACTAAATACCACGCGTCGGGAACTTTATCTCCATCTATATCAGCAACAGTCTTCTTTTTGCCATCAACAATAAATTCAGTTGAATTTTGGGTTAGTCCAACCCATATAAGGCTATCACCAACATATTTAAAAGTTTTTGCTTGGGATGTTTTTTCTCCATCGTGGTTATAATAAGGATGTCCTGCTCCAATAATCACATCAACCTTGCTATCAAGTAGCATTTCTTTAGCTATTTCCGAATAGTTGTTCCTATGTTCGTTGTGTGCAACAAACACCGCAGGTGTAGCGTGACTCAACATTACTGACGTAACAACTCCCGCAGATTTCTTTAATTTTTTTGCAACCTCTGATAAATTTTCAATTGGCTTTTTATTTATATCCATACCAATTGCCCCGTTATATGTTTTCTCACCACAGGCAATTGCTGTTCCTGAGGCACCCGAACAAGTGTACTGCTTCTGTATCCACGAATAATTATCCCACGCATCCTTAGTATTGTATCCTATGCTCCAGTCTAAATCCGAGTCTTCTCCTTTTTGTCCGGCTTTTGCAGCATAAGTCGAAACATACAGTTTTACCGGAAACTTATGAAACTGCTGAGAGTTATCAACTCCGCGCTGATAGTAAGTTGCAGCTTTTATTTGATTCTCGCCCATACCATCTCCTATCATAATAATCACATTTTTTGGCTTCTGGATTTGGGCAAAAGTAATATTAATTGCAAATACTAAAAAAATAGTTACCTGGAAGTATAAAAATATTTTTTTCATTTCCAAATCTCCTTTAATGAATATCGTTATTGACGTTGTTTTAACTGATTATTTTTTTGATTTCATAAGATTTGTATAGAAAATTCCAAATCTCTAATTTTTTAATAAATTAACTTGTTCAATGATTTTTTTTGTTGTTTTTATTAATTTAAATTTGTTATTTTTATTAGGAATAATTAGAAAAAATTACGATTTTTGTTATTATTCATAATAAATAATAGAGTTTGACATCATTTATTAGTTATAATAATATTTGTTTATTAAACCCCTACAAGGAGGATTTATGAAATTTAAAAAGCTCATTTCAATTTTCGGGCTTTCCTCAATGTTAGTTCTCTCTTCGTCTTTGCTTTCTAATTGCACAAGAATGATAACCGAAGAGCAACTAATGCAACTGCAGGAATTACGCAAACGCGAAAGTCAGCTTAACACACAAATTTCAAACAAACAACAAGAAATTAACAAGATTCAAAGCGAAATCAACGCTCGTAAAAGTGAACTTAAAAACTGCGAAAAAGACCGTGAATTTGTAAAGCAAAAACTTTCCCAATGGCCAAATGTTTGGCAGGATTAATTTCTTGAACAATAATGTGAAACAATCAATTAATGGAGAAATATGAAAAAGATTTTAACAATAGTTAGCATTTTATTCTTATCGGGTGCTTTTGCGTTTGCTCAAATGCCACCTGCAAGCAAGCCTGATGCCGAGCTTACTCGCAAAGAAGCTGAACTTCGTATTCAGGATTTCCAATCAAGAGTCTCTTCTCTCGAAACGAAATTAAATGAATTGAATGCAAAATATGAAGAACTCGAAATCGAATTGAAAAATGTCAATGCTGCTCTTCGTGATTGCAACGATGAAATTAAACGCATCTTGGGAGTTTCTGATGCCGATATCGAAGCTTTTGCTCAAAAATTAGGCGTGCTCGAAGGCAAAGTTCGTGATATGAAAAGACTTAACGACGACCAACTCGCCGACCGCAGAAGCGATGTCGAAGCTTTAGAAAAAGAATATCTCGAACTCAGAAAAAATAAAATCTCGATTATGCCAAAATTCTTCGATAGAATGGTGCAGTTAGGACGTGATATTCGCGGACTTTATCGCGAAAAGAAAATTACTACTTACACTGTTGGGACTTGGGCAGAAAATCGCGACTGTTTGTGGAATATCTCCGGCAAAATGGAAATCTATGGCGATCCTCTCCAATGGCCCAAAATCTGGCAGGCAAATACTGACCAAATTCGCAATCCTGACATTATTTTCCCGGGACAAGTTCTCAAAATCCCACCAGCAGGACCAAAAACTCCTGAAGAAATCAAAGCTGAACGCCGCTACTGGCGATTGAAACGCCAAGCTGCTGAACAACAACAACCAACAGCTGTTCCTGGCAATTAATAAAAATATTTATAAACACAAAGGCGGTTCAAAAGAACCGCCTTTTTTCATTTAGCAAACCCTTCCGAAGGTTTAGAAACCTTCGGAAGGGTAACTGTATAAACACAAAGTTGTGCTCCACCTCTAAGGTGAAGCCCAACTAAACACAAACTTCATCCGATGACTTCAAGTCATCGGATGAATGATAAAAGGGATAAACTGTAAAATTTTATTGGTTTGTCATATTTTTCAAGCATATGAATTCCTCCTGTCTATGATTTTTGAAACAAACTTGCGCCTAACGTTCGCGGCTATGCGCCGTTTTAATGGCGAATAGCCGCTGTTAGCAGTAGTGTTTTTATTATTAATCTGCAGCCCATCTATACTCAAAGTCTTCCTGTCCAATTGTTAAGGTTTCATTGAGTTTATTTTTAATCTCTTGTCCACCTGGTATCATTGGTAGCATATTAAAATAATTCCTAATCGCAAAATTAATGCCTGCTAAACATGTCTTTGCTTTAATCCAGTTTTGCGGTGAAAAAACTCTGTTTTGTGGTTGTGGCTCATTTGCAGCTGCTTCAAGTGCCATATTTAAACTTATCCCACTTATTTTTACAATCTCGTTTACCATATTAGTTTGACAGGCTTTTTCCCAGCATTTATTTGGATTTGGTACTCTGTCTGCAAGATTATTTGCAATTGCAAAACACATTGAAACTGCATATAAATGATGAAAAGGTGCATAAGCTTTCATTGCAAGCAAAGTTTCATTTAACCCAAGAGGATTTTCTTTATCCCATGTTTTGTTTATTTCTTGCATCCAAAAATTTAGTGCTTGAGCATTTTCGGGTTTGTATTCCCTTTTAAACAATTGTTCAAAATATTTATCAAAAATCTTAGTCTCACTATATGAGATATTTGGACGCTGAGAATGCCAAGCGATTAAGTATTTGCCTAAATCAGACAAATCCAAAATATACCTTTTGTCTTTATCCGCGGGTGCAATTTCGCCTCGTTTAGTTAAAAAGTATCCATTTGGATATTTTTGTTCAAATGATTTTTTAAGATTTAGAACACGCTTGTCATTGCTTCTCAAATCTCTTGGTTTTACAGCACTTTGAGAGTTAGTATTGATACTAATTCTATCTGCTCGCTCTCGCTGAGGAATTTCATAGAATCTGAAAAGAACAAATGTATCTTCTAACTCTTTAACTCTTTCACTACAACTCAAAATAGTATTAAGAGATTGGCAACCATTCACTACACTTAATCCGTGTATTTCTAAATGATTGTTGTTTAAATCAAATTTATTACAAATTGCAGTAATTCCATTATGGAAAAAGAAAAAATCACGATGCTTATCACTATAAATTGTTTGACGAATACCCTTGTTTACAGTATTGTTCAATCCTAAACTTTGACGAACATTTTTTTGAAAAAGAGTTCCATCTTTTATTCCTGGAATTGTAATACATTCTTTAAGTGGAATAGCAGCCAACAAAACTTGTGTGCCAGCAATAGTTAGAGGCATAACGTGACTTCCAGTCAAATCAATTGTATGGTTTATGGATGGGTTTTCTCGCTCTAATGCTATATCATATCTTCGCCTGATCTCGTCTTGGTCAATAACTGAAATAGAACAAACAATGTCATCTTTTTCTGACAATTCAGCTAATTGTTTTTGAAATGTAGCTAAATCTTTTTGAGCTGAACTCGTAAGTTCAGAAGTGGTTATTAATTCAAATGCAATTTCATAATCATCTTCAAGAGCCTTTGCAACTTCTGATAATTTTCGTTTTAATTTTATGTTGGCAACTTCCTGTAATCTAACTAAATCACGCAATTGAATCCATGATGATAAAACTTCGCGTAATGGCTCGGCATCAACATTTCCATTTCCAATAAATTTACCTTGTATAATAAAAATTGTCGATTTATCGTCATCTATTACAATTGCATCTATTTGCTTGTCATCAGCTCCATCGGTAATATCATCTTTAGTCTCATTTCTGTCGCGAAGATGAATATTTCTTAAATACCACGCGACAAATCGCTGACCATCGTTTGGAAAATTTTGTTGATAATAATCTTGCTTGATTTCGTCTCTAATCTTTTCAAATATATTCATAATACCTCCTTATTAATAAATTATTTTTTTTAAATTACCACTGACCGTCGGTGATATGAAAACGTTGTGAATTGCGGGCTTTGTACCAACACAGCGACGCAAATACCATCACTAGCCTGAACACTTGAATGAAACAAATAAACTAAAAAATTATATATACAACTTTTAGATGCCTTTATCTATTTTTTATTTCATCTAAATAAGTCTTTATCTCTGATTCATTTAAATATTTTATCTGTGAATCGTTTACTGGGACATATTTTTCAGAAATATAAACAGGTTCTTTCTTTTCACATTTAACTTCAGGATTAGTTTTTAGAAACTTATTTAGTTCTTCAATATTTCTAAATATCCTATATCTCTTGTCTCCACGTTTATATGTCAATTCATAAATACCACATAAACCTTGAGTTAAAATTTCGGCAGCTTTTAAATACAACATAGCTATTTCCAGTGAACCAAAAGGCATAAAACATCTGGCTCTTCTTTCTCCAGCTAAGTCAATACATACAATTCTGCCACAAGTTGAACAAACATATTGTCTATGTCGTTTTAAACAATCTTCAGCACCTTTCAAAGGAGTTGCTCTCGGTAATTCACTATAACATTCTTTACATCTCATAAATTATTTTATATGATTATTTCAACAGGCAGTGCGTCAGTTGTTGGCGTTACTTATATACTCAACTGTTTGGTTATATGTCCCCTTTCTCCACATAACAAACTTACAAAAGTAATTATATTTGTCAAAACGTTAGAATTAATTTAAAATAAAAATGTTGTATCGTAGCATTTCTGGTTCTACCCCTTCCAAAACTTCCCAACCCTTCGGAAGAATAACTGTATAAACACATAGTTGGGCTCCACCTTAGAGGTGGAGCCCAACTGAACCTACGAGTTTTTCTCAATACTCCGCATAGCTTTTCTAAAGCCATCCGGAGTCACCAACTATTGAAAATATGGCAGTTTATTTATTTACAATTTTATATTTTTCACATTCAATTCTATTTTTTGTCCTGCAATGCAATATTAATTAGTTTTTCTAACTGTTCGTGGTTAACGTCTGTTAGCTTGTTAATGTAAAGACAACCAACACCTGTTTTGAATTTCCCTAATTTCAGAAGATCTTCATTGTGTTTGTTAAAGTCGATGTTAAGATATAGCGAGAGTTTCGTTTTTCGTGGTGAGAAGCCAATGAGAAACCAATCTACTTCTCTGCCAGTTTTCGGGCTTTGATACCTTTTACTTCCGAAACCAATTATTGAATTTCCCCACATTTTGGGTTCTTCGCCACTGATTTTTTTCATCATTTCAATAAGAGAAAAACTGTCTGCACGTTGTTGTTCATTTTCCAAATTATTAACAAAGACCTCAACGTTTGCCGTCGTTTGTTGAGTTTTTATTTTCACTAACTTTCTCATTATTTTCTCTGTTAATGTTCTACAAAAATTGTTATGATCTTGATATAAAGTCCGTAAATTAATCGTCAACTTGTTTTGGCAACACCTTATCATTAAGTAAATATTTCTCAAATATATATTATTTTTCACTAATCAACAAAAGTTAATTTCATTATTTTGCAAGATTAGCGAAACATACGAATTAACCTCAGCTTTGCATCAAAATTGTGCTCCGTCGGAGCAATATACCCCTTCCAAAACATCCCACTCCTCCAAAGAATAACTGCATAAACACAAAGTTGGGCTCCACCTTAGAGGTGGAGCACAACTGACCATACTATTTATCCGATTGTTCAAAGTCATCGGATGAACTATTAAACAAAGATTTATGCAAACATTTCTCCACCATTTCAAAATCATCTTGACTATCAGCCAAAACCATCAGCTTATCTTTAGATTCGATAATTGTAGAACCGCTAGGCCGGATATATTCATCATTTCTTTTTATCATTATTATAAATGCTGATTTAGGAAAATTCAAATCCACAATCCTTTTATTAACTGCGAAATAGTCCGGAAGAATTTCAAACTCCTTCGATGATGACTTTGGTAGATCTAAGATGAGTTTTTCAATTTCTGTAATTGGTTTCACCTTTTCGGGTAAGGCAACCTTTAACCATTTAGCAACTACTGACAAAGTGGTTCCTTGAATAAGAACAGAAGTTACAGAAATAAAAAACACAACATTGAATATCATATTGGCTTTTTCTATCCCTGCCAATAGTGGATAAGTAGCAAAAACAATTGGCACGGCACCACGCAATCCAACCCAGGAAATATATAATCTTCGTCTCATTTTCATTTTGAAGAAAATCAAACTGAAAAATACGCCAATTGGTCTTGCAACAAGAATTAAAAACAGGGAAATCATTAGTCCTATTCCCATATATGGAACGATTTGAGATGGAAAAACCAATAAGCCCAAAGTTAGAAAGAGAACTATTTGCATCAACCAAGCCAGCCCATCATACATTTTTAGAATAGTTTTTTTGTGAATTAATTCTTGATTTCCTAAATAAACAGCACAGATGTAAATCGCAAGAAAACCGTTCCCACCAATAAAGTCTGTTGCTGAAAATGTGATGAACATAAGGGAAATTACCAAAACAGGATAAAGACCTTCAAAGTCGAGCTTAATATAATTGATAATGAATTTGCTTAGCTTTCCAAAGCCAAAGCCAGTAATACCACCTAATATCATTTGTTGAAAGAATAAAATTACTATTGAACCGATAGTTTGGTTTTGATTAATTACCAAAGTCAAAAAAGCAATTGTTAGAACATATGCCATTGGGTCGTTACTGCCACTCTCTAATTCTAATGTAGGACGTAAATTTGTTTTTAAGGCAAGACTCTTTGAACGTAAGATTGAAAATACTGCAGCTGCGTCTGTAGATGATACTATAGAACCCAACAACATACTTTCATAAAAAGTAAAGTCGGTAACATACCAAACAAATGTTCCAACCGAAATAGCTGTCAGTAATACGCCAAAAGTAGAAAGAGCAATACCCTCCTTTAAAATTGGCTTTACAGAAGTCCAGTTTGTGTCAAGCCCACCTGAAAACAGAATAAAATTGAGTGCTACAATTCCAATAAACTGTGCTATTTGTGGATTATCGAAATAAATTCCACCAATTCCGTCAGACCCTGCCAACATTCCGATTGCTAAGAAAAGTAATAATGTCGGAACACCAAATTTGTACGATGTCTTTCCTACAACAATACTTACAAAAAGTAAAAGAGAACCAATTAATAGAATATTTTCAATTGTTAAATTCATTCATTAATTACTTTTATATCAATCTGCACAAATATACAATTTCTTCTTGGTTTTGTTGTAATATTGTCTTGTCGAACCAAAAATTGTTTGAAAAGATAATGTCATTTCAGGGGATGTAGCTGGTCATTGTTCTAATTCATCCAATGAATGCGTTGATAAATATGGATCCACTTAGAGTTCTACTCTTCCTCAGCATTCCCAACCCTTCCAAAGGATAACTGTATAAACACAAAGTTGGGCTCCACCTCTAAGGTGAAGCCCAACTAAATAAAAACTTCATCCGATAACTTCAAGTCATCGTATGAATGATACGTAATTACTATTTATAAGTACTATTCTTTTTCCCATTCAATATGTCCATTGATTTTGTATTTTTCATAGGTATTTAATACTTCTTCACAAAACTTCTGAGTTTCTAAGTCACCAATTCTTTTGGCAGTTTCCCATAACCTAATAAACATTTTTTTCCCACTTTCAGTTTGATTATAGTTTTTTTTGCGAAAATTACATACTGAACACAAAGTTTGTCCATTGTCAAAAGTTGCTTCGCCACCTTTATCTTTTGGTAGTATATGATCAATATGTAATTCATAACCTTCTTTTGCCGTTCTTCCACAGATGACACATCTATAATTATCCCTTTCTAAAATAGCTTTCTTAACTTCCGGTGTAAAATCATCCAAATCTTTTTTCTCAACAAAATTAGGATCATATTTATACACGCCTTTTTTGACCTTTATTAATAATCCTTCTTGATGTAATTTTCTAATTGCTCGCCAAGTGTCTCGTGGTTTTTTATTATATAATTTGATATATTGTTCCTCTACCCAGTCTACTACTGGGGCATGGGGTAGTTCTTTATTTGGATACTGCTTAAAATATTCAATAACCAGATCAGTTATGCTTTTATTTTTACTCATACTTAATTAAAATAATAATCCTGTTTCATTAATTATTCTTTGTTTAGCAAGTTCGCAATAATGAGGGTCAATTTCTAATCCTATAGAATATCTATTAGTGTTATTTGCAGCAATTAGAGTAGTCCCACTTCCAGCAAAAGGATCAAAAATAATATCATCCACAAAACTAAAAAGTTTTATACATCGATAAGGTAATTCTATCGGGAAAGGTGCAGGATGACCTATTTTCTTTTTACTTTCTCCATTGAATGTCCATAGACCATTTGTCCAATCCATAAACTCTTGTTTGGTAATATCGGAAATTTTTGAACCCTTAGTTTTTTTCCATTCATCTTTGTAAAAAACTACAATTAACTCAACAGGGGCAATTACATAAGGAGCCGTAGCAGACATCCAAGAGCCCCACGCAGTTCTTCGAGAAATGTTCCCTTCATTCCAAATAATTGTTGAATGATATTTCCAACCAATTTTTTGAGCTAAAACAGTAATATCCGCTCCTACGCTTTTTTGCCCACCTTTATTTTTATCTAAAGGAATATTTAAACAAAATCTTCCTTGTTTCTTTGTCCAGCGAAAACAATTCGTAAGCCATTGCTTGGTAAATGATAAATAATCATCGTAAGTTAAATCATCATTGTGCGAATTATACTGAATATCAACATTGTAAGGAGGTGAAGTTATGATTAAGTCAAAGATTTCATTACCGAAAATATTATTATTTAATACATCACCATTAATTAAAATTGATTTATTATGAGTTACAAAAATGGATCCTTCTGACTGATATTTATTAACCATCAATTCAAAATATTGTTTATTTTGATTTTCAGAATCAAATACTTCTGTTTTTTCATTATTCATTAGCTTGTCCTATTCATTCAATTTCTTGAAAATTAGATTCTATTCTCATAGTAACAAAGTTACAAAAGTAATTATATTTGTCAAAATGTTAGAATTAATTTCAAATAAAAATGTTCAATCGTTGCATTTCTGATTCTACCCCTTCCTCAGCTTCCCAACCCTTCGGAAGAATAACTGTATAAACACAAAGTTGGGCTCCACCTCAGAGGTGGAGCCCAACTAAATAAAAACTTCATCCGATGACTCAAAGTGAAATTTTTTCATCCTGTCTTTCTTTACCACTGCACTAATTCATAGGATTACAAAAAGTTAGTCAGATAACGATGATAGTTATTTTTTTTTCAATGTTGTCAGAATAGCATTTCTAAATCTATCCAAAGCAACCAACTATTGAAAATATTAATGCCAATTTAGTTTCAATTATTATAATGTTTTTCATCTCCAGCTCAGTTATTTGTCCTGCAATGCTTTAATGATTAGTTTTTCTAACTGTTCGTGGTTAACGTCTGTTAGTTTGTTAATGTAAAGACAACCAACACCTGTTTTGAATTTTCCTAATTTTTGAAGGGCTTCTTCGTGTTTGTTGAAGTCAATATTAAGGTATAACGAGAGTTTCGATTTTCGCGGTGAGAAGCCAACGAGAAACCAATCTACTTCTCTACCAGTTTTTGGGCTTTGATACCTTTTACTTCCGAAACCAATTATTGAAGTCCCCCACATTTTGGGTTCTTCGCCACTGATTTTTTTCATCATTTCAATAAGGGTAAAACTGTCTGCGCGTTGTTGTTCATTTTCCAAATTATTAACAAAGACCTCAACGTTTGCCGTCGTTTGTTGAGTTTTTATTTTCACTAACTTGCTCATTATTTTCTTTATTAATGTTCTATAAAAATTGTTATGTTATTGAAATAAAGTCCGTAAATTTACCGCCAACTTGTTTTTGACAACACCTTATCATTAAGTAAATAATTCTCAAAAATATGTTGTTCTTTGCTAATAAACAAAAATTAATTTTATTTTTTTGCAAGTTTAGCGAAACATAAGAATTAACCTCAGCTTTGCAGCGAAATTGTGCTCCGTCGGAGCAATATACCCCTTCCTCAGCTTTCCAACCCTTCGGAAGGATTACTGTATAACAAAATTGGGCTCCACCTCAAAGGTAGAGCCCAACTAAATAAAAGCTTCATCCGATAACACAAAGTCATCAAATGAATTCGTCATACTTTATCAATGATATTCACTAAATCTATCTACTTCATTAGCAAGGTTTTCCGCAGCATTTCTAATCTTATTCGCTATCTCATTGTTTTCGTACGTGATTTTTTCAATTCCACCAAACACACTAAGCACTTCGTTAAGACTTGTAACTTTGAACGTTACTTCCTGATTAATACTTTCTGCCATAGAGGATAGTTGCTTGGTATTCTCAAAGATGTTATTTGCAAATTCGCTTTGCTCACGCGATACTTTGGCTATTGAATCTATCATTTTCTGAATATCAGCAAAGCTATTGAGAATATGTTTTAAGCTCACTGAAGCTTCAGCAGCAAGTTGCTGTCCTTCCTTGGCAACTTTTGCCCCTCCGGTTACTGATGCAACGGCATTGGCGATATTTTGTTTTATTTCGGTAATAATATTGGTTATGTTTTTTGTGAGAGCGTCCGACCTATCTGAAAGCACTTTTACTTCATCCGCTACCACAGCAAAACCGCGTCCGTGAACACCTGCTCTGGCTGCCTCTATAGCTGCATTCAAAGCTAAAAGATTTGTCTGCTTTGCTACTCCTTTGATTTCTGCCAACATTTTATCGATTGATTCAGTTTGAGTTTCTACCAAGCTGATTTCATGAATTATATTATTCATCTGTTCGTTCATATCCATAACCTTGGAAATTACCTTTTCCACACTTTGTGAACTTTCGCGGGCACTTTTTGAGTCTGCAACCACCTTTTGAGATATATCCTCAGAATTGCGAACGATTGAATTTATTCCTTCGCTAATCATCTTCATCGAGCCAATTGTATCATCTACATAATCTGTTTGCTGTGAAATATTATTCTTAATTAATTCAAGTGATTTGTAAAATTCCTGCATTGATGCTGATAGTTCCTCTATACTTGCAAGCTGTGTTTCAGAAGACCGCATCATTCTCTCAAAATTGGTTTTAAGCTCAAGCTGTATAATGTTCGCAACTCGCATCAGCAATGTAAATCGGAAATGATGACAATTCTCTGGTTTGTTCAAGCCGTTGTATATTGCTTTTGCCATTTGCTCGCACGATAAATAACCACAGGCAGAACAATTAAGTATGTCGCGGCTGTCGTGTTTTTCCATTTGTTCGTAAATTTTTTCAACTTCTTTTTTGCTTGGTGTCTTAATTTTGAAATTAGTTGTCAAATCTTCATAAAATCTTTGATATAAACCTTTTTTCCAGAATCGATTGATTTCTTGTTGAATCGTATTTGCATCAGGAGCATTTTTTGATTTATTCTTGTAAAGTTCAATCATTTTTTGATTTCGTTTTTCAATTAAGAATTCTATCTCATCGGGCGATTTATGCTGATTTAATGTGCCGGGTCCACCATTACATCCCATCTCACAATTTAAGCAGTCGATAAGTAATGGTGCATAGCCCTGTTCGATATTAAAATTGAGCTTATCCAGATAGTGATATATGATTTCAACTCCTTCTATTTTTCGGGCAACGTTTATAATATCAGGCACTTCACGCATAGCGGTTCGCATAAGTCCACCGGGAGTTGAGAAAAGCACTGCGCGCTCAGCCGGTGGATTATCATAATCTACCGCTGGAAAAGAATTAAGCGAAATATTGTTCTCACGTAAGTATTTGTCGATTGATTTATAGGTTAAATTAAAGTCGCCAAGACCCGTTTCATCAAATTCCCGGCGCTTGGCAAAACAAGGTGAAAGCACAGCAACTTTATGGTGCTTGAATTGTGGATAGTATTCCTTTATCATTTTTATCGTATGAAGCATTGGACTATCTGCTGGGGCTAAATATTTTACAAGTTCTGGTCTGTATATTTCAATATATGTAACAATTGCAGGACAAGGCTGAGCAATAATTGCTTTTGGATTATTTTCCTTCTGGTGCTCAAGGTATGATTTTATTGTAAGCTCTGCACCAAAAGATACATCGAATACTGCTGCCACACCAAGCGATTTAAGCCACCCATTCAGATTTAAATACAAATCTGGAAAATTTGCAGCAACCGCCGGCGCAGCGATAGCCACTACATCTTTGTTAAATTTGATGTAATTGAGAAAATCATCGAAATCGTCTATTCCTATGCGAGCATCGTGTGTGCAGGCTTTAATACAATTGCCGCAAGCTATGCACAAATTAGGATTGATTTTAACATATTTTCCTGTTGCGTCGTTACAAAATTTTGAAGGACATACGAGTATGCACATATGGCAGTTGACGCATTTTTCACTATCAACATTAACAACTTGTTTCAATTCTCTCATACTATTACCCAAAAATAGTTTGACACACTTTTATAATATTTATCGTAAAAAAAACAATATTACATTAGTCATTAAAATAAAAATAATTTACACACTTTAACCTTTAAATTGCCAACAATCTATACATTAACCATTTGCTGTACTTTCACTCTATTCCCATCTCCACCCGGCAATTACTTCGCCTCAGATGTTGCATTAACTGACAGTACTTCCGCCACGCAAGCTTGGCAACATATTCACTCTGTTTATTCTGTTGATTCCTATGTTCTTTTGTGTCGGATGGATTGAGTAAATATCTCTACTTTTTCCCCTCCATTAATCTTTTTGCTATCTCTTGTGCTTCTTCCATTTTCCCTTTTGGGATTGGAACAAATACTGTAACAGTTGAGCGGCCATGCTTTGTCCGATACGAATACTTCACTTCTAGCATATTTATTTCGTCCTCGCTTATCATAGCACTTTCGAACCTATTGCCAAACATCCCCCAACTATGAAACTGCTTCCCAAGCAACACACAATTTTGCCCGATAATTACAATAGGACTTGATTTTGCTAAATTTTTCGCAGAGATTATTGGGACAATATTAGCTACAATTGTAATCAATGCAATCAGCCCGAGCCCTATTAATCCCATCGTCTTGGCTGCCTTTGGGTCGGCTATCATAATAAAACCGAATACTATTATTATAATTATCGAAACCATTAGCAAAGTGGATTTATTCATCTTTTGAAACTTTTGCAAAATATTATCAACATAATTTTGCCAGAAAAAAGCATCATATTCCCACTTTGCTAATACACCTTCACCCGTAAGAATTTGCGAAAGCTGTTTTGCCCGTTTTCGATAATAAAAAAATACAATTATGCTTGCTAAGGCAAGAAAATTTCCGATAAAGAATATTGCTCCTCCGCCCTCTGAGATATTCATTTCGAAAAATATCACAGCACAAGCCGCGACAAAACAGAAAATCCCCAGCGAAAGCCATATTTTTGCAGTTGTAACTTGTCTTTCTAATACTTCTTCCATTTCAGACAATCTGTTAAGATTGACTTTGTCTTCTTTCGGTTTTATTGTAGAATACATTGGAAACAGCAGTAATAGTACCATTATTGGAAAAATCCAAAATCTCTTTTCTATGTATGGATATAAAATATCTTCTGGAATTGCAATTTTGGTGCTATCGGATAAATAACCCTTGTCTATTAGTTCTTCTGCTGTGTATAATTCATTGACTTTTGTCAATGTCAGATAATTTTTATAGTCTTCCGTTGCAATAAAATAACGTATTCCTTCCTTTATTTTATGCTCGGAAACATCAATCGGCAAATCTTTCTCTGTAAAATATAAAACAACACTAAAAGTATTACTACTTAAGTATTTCTGATATTTCTCGGGTATATCAATTTGGCTTTTGGCTTTGAAAATGCTGTGTATAAAACTAATTCCCTCTGAATTTTTCACAATAATGATACTATCTTTCTTGGCTTTCTTAAAGTATTCTGTTTCATTTAATTTTAATAATTCATTTTCACTATATATTAGTTTTTGGTTTAAAAGACTATCGTAAATATGATCAGCTTCAGCAGAACGGTAGTTTATTCCTTTTTCTTGAAGCAAGCTGTCGAAAATCTCTACTTCTTTGTCATTCAATTCTTTCATTGAACTTTGTTCGTAGCTCAGATTATATTGCTTAATTATATATATAGGTGGCGATAGTTTGTAGTATGCTGCTCCGAAAAATGCAGCAACACAAATAACTATAACTAAAATATAGTATTTTGCCATATTGAAACCTTTGCATTTTAAGGGACTAATTTCAAACTTAATAAAATTTTAATTAAATTAATAACAAAATTTGGCATTAATATTTCTATTGTTTTGTCGATAAGTATGTAAAGAAAAATCACTTTAAGATGATGATGAATAGAATAATACTCCTATTGTTGCTTGCGTCGGCTTTTATTGCAGGTTGTGCCTCTTCGAACACTTGCCCTAAAATTCCTTCCGAGGGAAACATATCTTCTCCATTCAACACAGATAATGACGAATATTCGCCATCTTTTTGGGAGAATTCATTTTATTATACAGTTTCCAATAGACAAAAGAAAATAAACGAAACAATTTATACAAGCGAATTTATCGACGGTAAATTTTCTCGCCCAAAAGTTGCTAATGATTTGCCAATTGGTTCATTCCAAAACGTTAGTTCCCTCAGCTTCTGTAAAAATCCTAATTCCGGGAATTTGGAAATATGGTTTGCTGCGAATACTCATAGCGCCAACAAAATTAATAGAGATTTATTCTTTGCTGAAAAAATAGGGGAGAGCTGGACTAATCCAAAAAATGCAAAATCAATTAACACTGAATATTTTGAATCTCATCCATTTATTTCGCCTGACGGCAAAATGCTAATTTTCAGTTCCGACAGACCAAATGGCAAAGGTGGATTAGACCTTTATGTTTCGACTCGCGACAATCAAGGTAATTGGTCGGCCCCTCGTAACCTTACAGAAATCAACACCGAAGCAAACGAGATTTCTCCGTATGTTTCGGCAGATGGTATTCTGTATTTTTCTTCTCAGGGTTATTCTAACTCAAAAGTTTACAACATTGTCAAAGCTATTCCATCTGGTTATGCAAAATGGTCTAATCCAAAATTAATGCCTCCACCGATTAATTCATCAGCGGACGATACTGGTCCAGCAATTTTCAAAGATAAAATTTTCGTTTCGTCGAATAGGCCCAATGGTTGTGGTGGCAAGGATCTCTACGCCTTTGATTTATGTGGTCCAGCTAAAATAGAATGCCATGTTACTTCACGTTTCCCGAATTTTCCTCTCAGCGGCAAAGCATACCTCTTCGATAACAACAATAACATTGTTGCAACACAAGAAGTTTCAGACTTCGGTATTTTCAAATTTGATATTATTCCAAATCGTCGCTACATAATTCGCTACGAAAATTCCTGCAATTCTAAATATACGGCTGAACGCGAGATTCAAGTGCCTTGCTCAGATAGTTCTGTCGTTGTTATTCGAACTATGTTCGAATTTAATCCAGTAGAGGAATTTGATTTAGTCGAAATCAAAGTTCCATTCTTTGTTACAGGGTACTACCAGCCAAATACGCGCGAAAACTTAGAAGCATTACGTCTAAAATTTGCTTACAATCTGATTGGCATTGATGAACAAACTAAATATATTGAACGCCCAGGTGAAATCTACGACAGTTTCACCGAAGAAGTTGAAAAAGCTTTAACCGAAGCCGCTGAAAAACTTTACGATATCGTATCTCTTTTGAACGATAATTGCCTTGAAAAAGACGATATTAAAATTCAAGTCGTAATGCATGGATTTTCTGACCCTCGCTCAATTAGCCCAAAAGCAATTTTCCCTGATGCAGATGTTGAGGATGAAAAATTCGGTGTCTTCGTCAAACGCGGAGACAAAATGGATAACGACCTTTTGTCTTTACTTCGTGCATACTACACAGCCAAATATTTCGAACGCTATATATCTCTTAAAAGCCCAAATCTGAATAACAAAATTATCTGGAAAATAGAAGGCAAAGGTGTAGATAAAAGCACTCTTCCAGACAAGCAAAAACGACGCGTCAATATTAAAATTCTCCCAATGTAGCAGCAATTACTCAATTTCGAATTCGACACGCCTGTTACGGC
>JAOAGZ010000024.1:0-542 GCA_026415495.1 Eximiradius proteiniborus
AGCAATGCCACGAGAGATAAAAGCTGTTTCATTCGAAGGCTCCATTGCGATTACTTTTGAGTAATCATCAATAGCCTCTTTGTATTGTTTCAATTCAAAAAATGTGTTTGCCCGATAAAGAACAGCTTCAAAATATGTAGGATTTAGATCAATCGCTTTATTGAAGTCTTCAAGCGCTTCACGGTATCTCTTTAATTTTAAAAAGCAAACCCCTCTTTTAAAATAAGCAAAAGGAAAATCAGAATTTAAAGCAATAGCAGAATTAAAATCCTCAATAGCAGCTTTGTAAGATTTCATCTCTAAGTATATTGAACCGCGCTTGAAATAAGCAAAAGAAAGATTTGGATTTAAAATAATTGCATTATTTAAATCGCTTAGTGCATCATCCAATTTATTTATGTTAATAAAAACTTGAGCTCGCTTAAAATAACCATACGCCGCACGTGGATTAATTTCCAAAGCTTTGCGGTAACATTCCAGTGCTTTTTCTGTTTCACCAGATTTTACAAATTGGTCGCCCCTATCTATCCAAAGTTCTGATT
>JAOAGZ010000024.1:552-35525 GCA_026415495.1 Eximiradius proteiniborus
TCCAAACTCCATAAATTCGGTAATAAAGTAAGCAATAAATATACCAATAATATCGATTTAACTTGTAAATTCTTTAATATTAGACGTTGAAATTAGAATAAAATTAGCTTTATTAAAAAGAGAGAAGAAGAAATTAGCGATCATTCAATTTTTCGCTTCATTAGAATATAACTTAATAATCACACAAAATTACATAAAAAGAAACTTGTTCCAGCTATCTTCCGACATATCAGCAAACTGTTTTAATAAATGAATATGGCATAGCTTTTTAGGTTTGTTTAAAAGTTTCATTCCAGCTTCTTCAGGTGTTCGATTGCCTTTTTTTGAATTACAAGAATGGCAAGCAGTAACAAGGTTCTCCCAAGTGTCTTTTCCTCCTCGCGAACGTGGCAACACGTGATCAATAGTAAGGTCAGACTTCGTTTTACCACAATACTGGCATTGATAATTGTCTCGCCTCATAATATTTTTTCGCGAAATTTCTATGAAGTTAGAAGGGCAGCGAACAAAACTAAACAATCTAATGACGCTTGGATACGGAAAAATATTTGAAATTGTATGAATATGCATACCATTTCTAACTTCAATAATTTCAGCTTTCATTAGCAAACTTAGGATAATTGCTTTACGAGGAGAGCAGACACTAATAGGCTCGTAACCTTGATTTAAAACGAGCACTCTACCATTAAGAACAGATTTTGTTGAATTGTAACTTTGTGTTTTTTCAGCTATTTGTGATTGATAACTGAATTTTTCAACTCCTAAAAAAAATTAATAATATTCTAAAATACAAATAATATTTTTGTAAAAAAAGTGTTTGACAAAAAATTAATTATTTTAATAATAAATTAACGGAATAATTTATGCTTAAATCGAAAAAACACAAAAAAACATTTACAGTAGGAATACTTGGCGGCGGACAACTTGCAAAGATGATGGCACTTGATGTTTATCGCTTGGGTTTAGAAGTAGCAATTATTGAAAATGGCTCGAATTCACCAGCCGGAGATATGACAAAACTCGAGTTTACTGAAGGATGGCATAACAAACGGAATCTCGATGATTTCATAAAGGTCTCCGATATTATTACATTAGAAAATGAATTTATTGAACCAGAAATACTTGAATATATATCAAACTTTGTAGATGTCTTCCCTTCAGCAAAAACTATGCGGTTAGTCCAAGACAAATTTAATCAAAAAACTGTGTTTTCTGAAAATCATATTCCGGTGCCTGATTTTGCATCAATTGATACGATAGAGGAGGCTTATCAATTTGGAGAGCGTTTCGGCTATCCATTCCTTATTAAAACAAGGACACTTGGATACGATGGATATGGCAATTATACAGTAAAAAATACTGATGATATTAGCACTGCTTTTGCTAAATTTACTTCAAACGGCAAGCAAAGAAAACTTATGGCTGAACGCTTTATTAATTTTAAGCGTGAACTCGCAGTAATGGTTGCACGTAGCCTGTCTGGAGAAATTGCTGTTTATCCCGTAGTTGAAACTATCCAAGAAAATCATATTTGCAAAGTCGTATTAGCTCCGGCTGATATTTCAGAAGAACAACAAAGTACTGCACAGAAAATCGCAATAAAATGTGTTGAAAGTATTGATGGTGTTGGTGTTTTCGGAATAGAAATGTTCGAAGACAGTAATGGGAAAATACTTGTCAATGAAATTGCTCCAAGACCACACAATTCAGGTCATTATACAATAGAAGCGTGCAGAACATCACAATACGAGAATGCAATTCGTGCAATCACTGGTCTGCCACTCGGATCCACCGAAATGATTACACCAGCTGCCTGTATGGTAAATTTGCTTGGCGAAAGAGATGGGATAGGCATCCCGACAGATATTTCAAAAGTATTAAGTTACGGTAATATCAAATTACATCTATATAACAAGAAAACCTCAAGAAAAGGAAGAAAGATGGGACACGTTACTGCACTTAGGAAAACAACAAAAGAAGCTTATGATATAGCAATGTCAGCAGCTCAATCAATAATTTGGTAGAAAGTCAAAAGAATTATTGCTCACTATTTTTTTCAATTTTTTTTAGCATTCTTTGCATAATAAATTTGAATGCTATACCAGCACATATAACAAAAATACCGCCAACCATCAATATTGTTTCATTGATGATTATTCCTGCAACAATAAACGCTAAGCCTGCAATTACATTAGAAACAAGTATCATTATTGATGCAGAGCTGATTTTCTTTTGAACATAATTAACCATTTTTTCGTCCAATATTTTTTCTATATAAAGAGACGTTTTTCAAGTGTTCATCATAATTTCGAGCAAAATTATGCGTCCCAGAACCATCACCTTTTGCAACAAAGAAAATGAAATTATGCTTTTCATAATTAATAACAGCATCAATTGAACTTTTGCTTGGAGAATTAATCGGACTGGGTGGTAAACCAATATTTTTATAAGTATTATAGGGGTTCTCGTAATTCAAATCGGAATATGTTAAACGTGAAAACTTATTCAAAGCGTACTGAACAGTTGGATCTGCCTGTAGAGGCATACTTTTTTTTAATCTATTAATATATACACCAGCAACTTTTGGTCTTTCTTCAGAAACTGGAGTTTCTGCTTCGACAACTGAAGCAAGAGTAATTACTTGATGTCGGTTCATTTCAAGTGGCAGGGCTTTTCCAGCAAAACTTTTTTGCCAAACTTTTTCAAATTGATTAACCAAAAAATCTATGATGTCTTCTTCACTTTTACCATAATCGATAAAATACGTATTAGGGAATAAATATCCTTCTAATGTAGTTGCTGGGATATTATATTTCTGAATGATTTGTGAAGAGTTGGCTAAATGTACAAACTTTGCACTATCAATATCAAGCTCTTTTTTAAAAATTGAAGCATACTGTTTTATATTCATACCTTCGGGCATAGTTATTTTTTTCTTAAAAACAAATTCCCCGGTATATAGCCCGAAAAAAAGCTTGAAATTACTTGTATTGGGTGGAACAATAATAGTTCCTTGATTAATAGTTTTATTTTTTGGAATTACCACACGTGCAATAATCAAATAGAATTCTTTAGGCTTTAAATAATCTTGCTTATTCAATTCATCAATAATTTTTGAAATAGAATAACCTTTGTTGATCTTAACAACAACGCTTTCACTTTTATTGGGAAAATAGAAAAGCGAGTACAAAAAATAAATTGTAGTAATTAATAATAAAGCGAACACTATCAGAATGAATTTTTTCATATATTATTTTATACCGTATTCGATAAGTTTTCTATAAAGCGTTCTTTCGCTAATTCCCAACGCACGAGCAGCCATTCTACGATTATTGGAAAATTTATTTAAAGCGGCGATTATCATTTCTTTTTCAATTAATTCTAATGGTTTTATTGTGATTTCATTTTCAGAAATTTCATTCTGAAAATTTAAATTTTGTTTTAAAGAATGAATTTCTTCAAACAACAAATCAAAATTACCCGCAATTCTTCCTAAAAAATGCTTAATGTCTGCAATATCGCTTTTAATTTCTAAAATTGATTTGAAAATTATGCTTGTTTCATTATCAGGCAAATCTTTAGAAATAGCAACGATTGAGTTTGTTTTAGGAATTTCCCCGGGTCTATGCTCCGGAAGAGCTGGAGGAATATATTTAAGTAATACTTCCCGAGTAATAAAAGCACCCTTTTCTAATGTAACTATTGTTTCTACCAAATTTTTTAATTGTCTGATATTTCCAGGCCAAGGAAGCGATTTTAATATCGTAATCGCTTCATAAGAAATGCCTTCAAATTTGAATTTATATTTTTCAGCAATACGTTCAGCAAAAAATTCAACAAGCAAAGGAATATCCTGAACGTGTTCTCTTAATGGAGGAAGTTCTATTTGAACGGCATTTAGCCTGAAAAATAAATCCTGTCGGAAATTTCCTTTCGAAACTTCATCTTCAAGGTTACGATTTGTAGCAGCAATTACACGCACATCAACTTTTCTTATTTCAGGTGAGCCAAGCCGAGAGAATTGCCCTGTTTCGAGCACACGTAATAATTTCACCTGCGTTCCAATTGGCATCTCTCCAATTTCATCGAGAAAAATTGTTCCCTTGTCCGCTGTTTCAAAAAAACCCTTTCGTGTTTCGACTGCACCAGTATAAGCTCCTTTTTCACTCCCAAAAAGTTCAGATTCAAGCAAAGTTTCAGGAATAGCTCCGCAATTGACACTAACAAAGGGAAATTTTTTACGGTTACTTAATGAATGAATTGCTTTCGCAAAAACTTCTTTGCCTGTCCCAGTTTCACCTGTGATAAGAACAGTCAAGTCAGTAGGAGCAACCATTTCCAATGCTTCTATGGCTTTTTGAATTTCAGGCGAATCGCCAATAATACCGTATCTTAATTGCAGTAAATATCTGAAATCACGCTTAATATTTGTATCATCCATTAATTTAACTCCTTACCTTGGCACTCCATTCTTCCCAACCACCTTCGTATAGAAACACTCTTTTAAAACCGAATGAAAACATCAATTTTTCAGCCAGATGATGGCTGATATCACAAGAACCACCATCACAATACACAATAATTGTTTTATCTTTAGGAAGTGATAAAATTTTAGGAATTAGAGTTGATTCTTCCTCATAAGCAAAAATGTTTATTGAATTTGGTATATGAGCTGTTTGATAAGCTTCAGGCTGGCGTGCATCAATAATGATAAACTTATCAGATTCTACAATTCTTTTCATCTGCTCAAAAGAGACAATTTTAAAATTCCCTTTGCTCTTTGCAGTGATTTCATCATTATCATTCGTGATATTTTTATTATTTTCAGAAAGGCTATCTTTAACAATTGCTTTAACTGTATCTGTTTTTAAAATAGGTTGATTAAAAATTGTATCATTCTTGGTTTGTTCAATAATACCTGTATCGTTAAACAAAAGAGAATCTGCCACAATTTCACTTTTTTGCCGGAACCAGCCAAGACCATTTGGATTTAAAGCATTATAAATGATGGCAATTACAATTGAAAATGAAATAATAATTAATGATTCATAAATGACTTTTTTACTTAACATTAAAAACCTCTTTTCTTCCTCAACAAGTTATAAGCTTCATTAATTTCCTTAGTCTTTTGTTCTGCCAATAATCGAATTTCTTTTCCTAAATTTTCGACTTTGTCTGGATGATACTCTTTCATTTTAGATAAATATGCTCTTTTAATTTCATCGTTCGAAACTTCAGATGAAATTTCTAAAATAGCAAAAGCTTTTTTTTCATCTAAATCAATAGTAAAATTATTTTCCCAATTATTTTTATTATCAGATAAATTATCGAATTCTTTCTTTAAGTTATCATCGATATCAATATCTAAAAAATCACTGCTATCAGCTGAATTTAATTCTGCTTTCAAAATATTTTTAATTCTATCAAAAATCTGCTTCATTTAGTTATCCAAAGTATTTGCATACATTATCAATAACATCATCTATTGTTTCGGCATAATCAATTAAATAAGAACGTTCAAGAAGAGCTTCCGAATAAAAAGACATAGTCTGAATAACTTCATTCCATTGGTCACCGTAACAAACAATAGGCTTATTTTCCTTCATTACTCCCTTTTCTTTCAATGCCCATACGGCAGCGAACTCAAGAAGTGTACCTGTTTCCCCCGGCATCACAATATATGCATCACCTATTTCGATTAATTTATTAAGTCTATCAAAATAATCATTCAATCTTATTTCTTCATTTATGTATTCATTAGGTTGCCTATTTTTAAAAAAGTCAGTTGTAACTCCAATACGTCTGATATTATAATCTTTTGCTCCTCGCAGCACAGCTTCCATTATACCTGAATATCCACCAGTAGCGATATGAAAATTCTTTTCTCCGAGTAGTTTACCTAATTCCATACCACTACAATATTCCGGCATGTTTTCAGTATAAGTACCACCGCCAAAAACAGTAATAATTGGCATAATAACACCTCAAAAAAAATACAATTTATTAGACGTAATTGTATATTCTTTATTAACAAAGATAAATAACATAGTTGAAAAATTAGGCTATTTTTTTATATATTTGTAAATATGAATTAAGAGGAAATATCAAAATGGCTAAAATACTTGAAGGCTTTTTTAGCGCAAAAGGTAAAAAGTTCGCAATTGTTGTTTCTCGCTGGAATCAGTTTATTGTTGCCAAAATGCTTGATGGAGCTTTAGATGCTCTTAAAAGAAATGAGGTTAATGAAGAAGATATAACAATTGCATACGTTCCTGGTGCATTCGAAATACCTCTTGCTGTCAAGAAATTCGCTGCAACAAAAAAGTATGATGCAGTAATTGCAATTGGTGCTGTAATACGTGGTGCCACTCCACATTTTGAATACATAGCTTCGGAGGTTACAAAAGGAATTGCTATTAGTTCATTAGAAACAGGTATTCCCTGTATTTACGGGGTATTAACTACAGATTCAATAGAACAGGCAATTGAACGTGCTGGTTCAAAATCTGGGAATAAAGGCTTCGATGCAGCAATGAGTGCAATCGAAATGGTTTCACTTTTTGATAATCCTGAATTCAAATAAAATGTCAAAAAAATATCTTTTTTTAGTTTTTTTATTATTTTGCAAATCAAGCATATTTTCACAAGATCTTCTTTTGTTTGATTGGCAACTATACACTTCATTTAAAAACATTACTGCTTCAACAGTTGATGATTCTGGTAATCTATGGTGTGGTACGAATGGTGGAATTTTTGTATATAAGTCGTTAGATAAAAGTTTTAAAACTCTCAATTCGATGAATGGGATATTGAGTAACAATGTTTCAGCTATTCATTTCGATCCCGTTTCTAAGCTGATTTTTGCTGGTTTTTCCAATGGAATAATTGAAATTTTAACAAAAGATTTTAAAATTCAGCACATTACTAGTATTTCAACAAGTGACTTTCCTAACTTAAAAATAAACAAGATTATTTCGCATAATGGCTTTTTATACATTGCAACTGGCTTCGGAATAGCTGTATATGATATTAATAGAGAAATTTTCACTACAAGTGTTGTCAAAATCGCTAATTGGGATAGAACAGAAAATATCAACACTATTCACATTGTCAATAATAAAATTTGGGCAGCCTCAAAAAGTGGAATTGCTTCTTGCGACCTTACCAAATTCATTGAAATACCAAACAACTGGGAAATTATTGAATTCCCATCAACTAACAAAAATATTGTAGGGATAACATCTTATCATAATCAGCTACTTTTTTGTAATCCACAAGAAGTATTTGCAATTGATAATAATTCAATACAAAGTATTGCTCAAGTAAATAGCGAAATACTTGAACTAATTTCGAATGAATATTCCTGTTGGATTATCACACGAAATGGCATTATTGACATAGATGGCAAATATTTCTACACTAATGAATGCAATGGCGGATTTATCAATAATAGTTTAATGCTTGCTAATACAACCTCTGGTGTAGTAATTATTCAAAATGGAAATTCAAGTGAGCCAATTTCACCAAATTCACCATCAAATAATACTTTTTCGAGCCTTGCTATTGATGAAAACGGAGTTTTATGGTCTACAAGTGCCCACTTGCAAGCACTTTTTTATAAAGGTGGGCTCACCAAATTTGAAAACGGAGTTTGGGAAAACTATTCGTCCAAGGAATTCCCAATTTTTATAACTGATAATTTTTATAACGTTGCTATTATCAACGGTATCCTTTATAGTAGCAGTGTCGGTGGAGGTGTTGCTTATTGCAACCCTTACCAAAGACCCTTGCAATTTTCATTTCTTTCCGAAAGAAATGAAAAATTTGTCGGAACAAGAACAGAAAGTGACACATTTCTATTTGTTGGAGATTTCAAATCTGACTCTAAAGGAAATGTTTGGTTCACTAACTGGGGACAGCAAAGTGCTGGACCAATTCTTTTAGCAAGAACGAATGACGGGAAATCTTATCCTTTTTCCAATTGTTATAAATCAGATGAACGGCGTATTTTAAAGCTTGAAATTGATAACTTTGGGACAAAGTGGATAGGTTCATATCCGGGAGAAGGTATCGGAATCTTTTACTTTAACGAAAAAAATACATTTGAAAATAATTCCGATGATGTTTGCGGAATGATTTCAACTTCAACATTTTCATCGCTGCCTGATAATTCACCTACTGTTATCAAAAAAGACCCAAATGGTTGCTTATGGCTGGGATTCAGACAAGGTTTGAGTATTATTTTCAATCCTTCTGCTGTATTATCGAAAAATCAACTAATTATACGACAAATAAATCATTTAAACAATCAGTATATTAACGATATATTGATGGACCCAACTGGCAATGCTTGGATTGTAACACAAAACGGAATTTACATAGTTTCGTATAATACTTTTGAATTAGTTAAAATAATAAACACGAGCAATTCTCCGTTAAAAACAAACAATATTTACTCTATTTGTGGAAATTTTGAAAATGGAACGATTTATTTTGGTTCTGATAACGGGCTATATTCTGTTAAAACTAATATAATTGAACCAAAAGATAAATACGATATACTATGCTATCCTCAACCATTTAAATTAAATAAAGACGAATATTTGTCTATTGACGGGCTTGCGTCTAACACAGAATTAAAAATTATCACCGTTAATGGTGAATTTGTGCGTTCATTGCAAACAACCAGTAGAAAGACTTATTGGGATGGAAGGGATGCAAATAATAAAAAAGTATCAAGTGGCGTCTATTTTGTTATTGGTACATCCGAAACAACAAATTCAACAGGTGTTCAGAAAATTATTGTAATAAATGAATAATATTGGAGGCTGAATGGGAAACTTATGGTACAAATGTAAGGGTGAGGTTTGGTGCGACCTTTTTAAATTAGATATGGAACATCCAGTTCTTAAAACAGCTGAGGGAGTATATATTATCTGGACAGGTATTAACGAAAGGAAAGTATTGAAAGTCGGCTCTGGATTAATTCGTTCACAGTTGATGACAGCGCGTCAAGATGTAACAATTAATGCTTTTGCTACTCGCGGAGTATTTGTTACCTGGAGCGAAGTAGGTAAAGTTAAAAGAGATGGCGTAGAAGCATATTTAATTAATTCACTTTCTCCATTATTTGTTGCATACAAGCCAAAGGCGATACCAATCAAAATAAAACTTCCTTGGGAAGAATAGTTTTTTTCTATAATATTTTTTTCAACCGAAAATCTTTCTTCGGAATGTTATGGTATTGTTTACAGTAAATAATTTGACAAAAAAGTTCGATAAAATTACACTTTTCGAAAACATTTCGTTTGGAATGAATTTGTCCGATAGAATTGGATTAATTGGAAGAAATGGAATTGGTAAATCTACTTTGTTGAATATAATTGTTGGAAACGAAGATGCTGACGAAGGAGAAGTGATTTTTAATAAAAACATATCTTATGGCTTTCTTGAACAAAATCCATTGTTTAATTCAAAACTAACAGTAATTGAAGAAGTATTAGATGGAAGAAAGCAAGATTTTGAATTATTAGAGAGATATAATGTCCTATGTAGCAAAAAACTACTTCCTAACTCAAACGAACATAATGAATTGCAACATATTTCTCAAAAAATTGATGAACTTGGCATTTGGAATTTAGAAAGCGAAGCAAAGTCTATTGTTTCAGCACTTGGAATTTCTGATTATTACAAACTTTGTTCAGAACTTTCCGGTGGACAACGTAAACGTGTAGCATTGGCAAAATTGCTTTTTTCTAATGCTGAATTACTAATAATGGACGAACCAACAAACCACTTAGATACTGATAGCATTCAATGGTTGCAGGATTTTATTATTAAAAAATCAAAATCTTTATTATTTATTACACACGACAGATATTTTTTAGATGCAGTTGCAACTAAAATATTAGAATTAGATGAACAAAAAATATTCTGGTATGATGGTGATTACGAAGATTATCTTGAAAAGAAAACAAATTACATAGATACTATAAACTCAACTGCTGAACATACAAGAAGTAAATTAATCAAGGAACTCGAATGGTTAAAGAAAAGCGCTCCCGCACGCAGAAAGAAACAAAAAAGCCGACAAGATTGGATTAGCAAAATCTCTGCTGAAATCAAAAAAATAGAAGAGAAAAAAATAAAAATCGAGTTGGGAAAAACCTATTTAGGTAACAGAATTATCGAAGCTCACTATATTTCAAAATCAATAAATGGCAAACTTCTGTTCGAAAATTTCTCATATATTGCAAAGCCGGGTGATAGGATTGGTCTAATCGGTCCAAATGGCTGTGGTAAATCAACTTTACTGAATATTTTAGCCGGAATTGCCAAACCTGACAGTGGAACAATAAAAATTGGCGACACTATTAAAATTGGCTACTACAAACAAGAACTAACTGAACTTGATGAGAATAAAACTGTATTAGCCACTTTGCGCGAAATTGCTGAATATATCGATTGCGGAGTTGGACGCGATAGGTATCTAACAGCCCGTGATTTGCTCAATAAGTTTCTATTTCCTCCTGAACAACATAACGCATTTGTTTCTACACTCTCGGGAGGAGAACGTCGAAGACTGTCATTATTGAAAGTTCTTATGCAAAACCCAAATGTAATCTTGTTGGATGAACCTACTAACGATTTAGATATTCAAACTTTAAATTCATTAGAAGAATATTTAGAAGATTTTTATGGTGTTCTTCTTATTGTTTCTCACGATAGAGCTTTTTTAGATAAAACAGTTCAATTCATTTTTGCTTTCGAACAAAATGGCAAAATAAAAGAATATCCGGGAAATTACTCCTATTACTTGGAAAACCGTGAAATACCGGCTACTGAAAAAGCATTGAAAGAAAACATTTCTAATAAGCCTAAATCAGAACTAAAATCAAAAAAAGTAAGCTACAAAGACAAAAAGGAACACGAAAGTTTATTTTCTGAAATCGAAGAACTTGAAAAGAATAAATCTTCAATTGAACTTAAAATTGCTTCGTTAAGTAGCAGTAATTTTCAGGAAATGAACCAACTATATTCTGAATTAAACAATATAGTTCAACAAATCAATCAGAAAACTGAACGATGGTTGGAACTCGATGAATTAATTAATTCCGAAAAAAAATGATTATTGTTCCTGCTCTTGCATCAGTTGCTCAATGTGTTTACGAATCGTTTCTTCCATTTTGTCCTGAACTTCCTGGTGCTCTTCACCTTTTATTACTAAACCAAGTTGTGGACAGTAAGATGAATAGTCGTTTTCTCCTCGGCGTCTGATCAACAGTTCGTAATCTTTTCTATTAATACTATTAGATTTTTCCATATCTTTTAATAAATTATATTACAAAATAATTGGCAAAATTATGATTTTTTTACTTATTTTGTGAGAAAAAAATAGTATAGGATAAATATGAAAAAATTGCTGCTTACTTCATTGATTTTTATTCTTATTATTAATGGCATTAAAGCAGAACAAACAAAAGTATTTAGCATAGGACCATATCTTGGTTACAAAGCAGGGGTGAGTGCAATTAATACTCCGTTAGGAAGAAAAAATGGATTAAGCTTCAATAATATTCCTGATTTTGGTGTTTGTTCGTACTTTCCGCTTTCAAAAAACGAGAACATTGGATTTAAATTTGATATTTCGTATTCATCATATTCATATATGATGATTTCGGCGCATAAAGATAAAACTGAGTACAAACTGTCGCATAATTATTTATCTTTTGCACCCAACTTTTATTTTAATAACTTTCTATTAGGATTCTCATATCTGGTTCCTTTGAATTCAGAAGTTGAGGGTTCAGACATAAAAACAAAAATCCAGAATAATGCTTTGGAACTCAAAATTGGATATGAATTCCCAATTTATGTAGATAATTCAGGTGAATTAAATGGATTTGTAAGTGGTGGATATTTCTTAAGTGGAGTGTACAATAATTTTCCCAAAAATGATCCACTAAAATCTTTGCTTCCTGCTGACGAAAAAGTTACTAATATTCATAATCCAAGAATTGCTTCTATTCAAATTGGATTTAATTTTATGTTTAACTTAATAGAAAAGCCAAAACCTGAAATACCTGAAGATATTTATTAATTATTAATAAGAATTCCACAATTACTATTCATTCTTTATTTGCAGAAAAAACAAGAGAATAAGTATGCAATAATTATTTCATTAATACATTGGTAAAGAAAAATATACTGTTGTTCCAACTCCAGCTTTACTTTCTATCCAAATTTCGCCATTTTGCTTTTCCACAAATTCTTTGACAATAATTAACCCTAATCCTGACCCTTTCTCGTTAGCTGTCCCTTTTGTTGCTTCAATATCAGAAATACTAAATAATTTTTCTAATTTATCCTCTTCAATTCCAACTCCGTAATCTTTTACGAAGAAAACTGAATACGGTATCTTTTTATCGTTAGAATGCTTGAAAATTACCTCAGATATTCCGATTTCAATTTTACTATCGTTACTTGAAAATTTAATTGCATTGGTCAATAAGTTGCGTAAAATAGTAGAAGTCATTTCAAAATCACAGAGGACAAAAGACTTGTCAGGAATACTATTGACTATTTGAATATTTTTATTCTGAGCAAGAGGATGCACAAGAGAAACAACTTTATGAGCAATTTCTGTAATATCAAGAAGTTCTGAATGAACTTGAAGATGCCCCATTTGAGCCCGTGACCATTGAAGGAGATTTTCAAGAAGATTGTATGTTGATTGCGATGCTTGCTTCATATTTGTAATCAATTCAATTTTCTTGGTTTCACTAATTCTGTCGTAATAACGAATTAGCATTTCAGAATTATTTAAAAGTGTTAAAAAAGGATTTTTCAAATCGTGTGCAATGATTGAGAAAAATTTGTCCCGAGAAGCAATTGCATCTTGAAGCTCTTCATTCAATCGAATAATTTTTTCAGCATCTTGCTGCATTTGCTGATTAAGCAATTGCAGTTCGTAATTGGAATTGCTTAGGTTTTGCAACGCCTTGTTTAATTCTTCAGTTCTATTTTCAATAATTTGTTCTAATTCATTGTTAATTTCTCTTAACTTATCTTCTGCGATTTTTCTTTCTGTAATATCAAGTAGAGAAAATATTAAGTGCTCAGTTCCTCTAATAATAATTTGATCACAAAATACCAGTATATTTCTAATTTCTCCATTAGGAAGTTTCATAATTGTTTCAAAATTTCTAACAAAACCATCTCTATTCAATTTATCAACTATTGTATAATAATCAGAGGGATTGCACCAAAAAGAAAGTTCATCAACTCGCTTTCTGATTACATTTTGATTCGAATTAAAAACTTGAATAAATGTTTCATTAATATCTTTAACAATATTAGTCCCCTTTTCAACTAAAAATTTTATTAAAGGACTTGAATGAAAAATGGTTTTGAAAATTTCTTGACTTTCTTGCAGTTTTTCAGTAATAATTTTTAAAGGAGTAATATCTCTTCCAACACACAGATATTGCAAACCTCCGTTATTGCCTTTTATTACTCTAATTTTCCATAGTATGAATGTTGTTGAACCATCCAACTCAATTTCTTGCTCATACGATATTTCAGTTTTCTCTCCCAAATTAGCAAATAACTTTGAAATCTGTTCCTTATCAGAAAAAATTGATAAAAAAGAATTAGTAAACTCTTTTTTGTTAAAAAATTTAGTGAAAGAATCACTTCGATAAATATAATTAAAAGAGCTATCGATTTTAACAATAAAATCAGTGATATTGTTTACTAACAGACGATATTTTTCTTCTCTTTCTCTAATTTCTTCTTCAATAAGATATTTTTCTGTAATATCACGGGTTATCCCCATGATTCCAATTGGCTTAAGATTTGAATCTCTGATGAAAGTAACAACTGCTTCAGTAATAACTATTTTGCCATCCTTCCGTATTTCTTTGAAGCGAACATCCACATATCTATCTCTATTATCCGGATACTTTGCCTCTATTTCGAATTGTTCCTCTAATAGTTTCATAGCATAATTGTAAGATTCAGGAGTAAGCAAGTCTGTAGCTTTCTTATTTTTTCTTTCTTCTATCGTATAACCATAGATTCGTTCAACTGATGGAGATAAGAAAATGTAATTCAATTTTAAATCTGTCATCCAAATAAAATCTTTGGAATAATCAGTAATTAGTTTAAACTTATATTCAGATTCTTTTAATTCTCTAAGCAATTTACGTAATTCTATTTGATATAGAATTATTTTTCCAATCAGTACAGTAGCTAACGGATAAAATACAATAACCGTAATTGAAATAGTTTTAAGAGTATCAATAGCTAATTTTGACGGAAGGGTAAACATCAAGATTAGCATAGCAAGATGAACTAATATGCCAAAAAAATAGAGGTTTTTTAGATTTAGTTTTATTTTCCTCTTTTCCACTAAATGATAAAAAATAAATCCAATAAGAAAAGAAGAGGTGATAACAGATACACCTGTAATTGCACCAATCCCACCGATATAAATTCTACCTATTGCAGTAATTATTGCAGAAATTAATCCTGCTAATGGACCATAAAAAAGAGCACACAAACTAATAATAACGGACCGACCATCAAAAATTAATCCCGGCTGCAAGACAAAAGGATAAAAAACCCCAAGCAGAGCTACTATACCAAATATTATTCCTTGAACAACTTTACCAGGTTTAGTATTTGTCTTCCAAATTGAATCTACAAATCCGGAAACAATACTCGCCGCAATCAATAAACTTAGATTAAATATTATTTGTATGATTATCAAATGTAAATTCCCATTTCATTAATACTAACTGCTATTTTTAATATACTTATTATTCAATTAATAGTAAATAAAGCTAAGATTAATATTTTTTAAATATTATTATGTGTTCCATCACAATATGGTGGCCTCTTGGTTTTCTTACAGCCACATAAATAATACTCTTTTTCAGCAAATACTTCGAATGGCACAGAACGGAACTCTCCTTTTTCTTTATGAGAGCCATCACAAAATGGTTGTGTTTTTGATTCTCCACACTTGCACCAATAGTATTTTTTGCCAGGTTCTAATTTTACACGGTAGGGCGATTTCTGAGATACTTTCGGTTCTTCCATTTTCATCTCCTGATATTTTGTTAAATAAGGGAAAATGTCTACTTAATATTAACTAATCTTACTGCTAAATATTGTAGCAATAAATAACATTTAATTTGATTTATTACTAATAATCATAAAATAAAAGTTTATTCGTTACTTAATATTATAGGTATGTTATGATATTTTGCAGCTTTAAAATATGAATGAGATTGGAAAAGAACTTTCAGAACGTGAACGTGAAATATTAATGCAAATTGTTAGGCTATATATATTAAAAGCTTCTCCTATTGGTTCACGAACACTTTCGAAATATCTGGAAGGTGAGTTAAATTTAAGTCCCGCCACTATAAGAAATGTGATGGCAGACCTTGAGGAATTAGAATATATTACCCATCCCCACACTTCTGCTGGTAGAATCCCTACTGATAAGGGATATAGATTTTACGTTGATTCGATTAATGATTACATTCAAGTAAACGAAACAGAAATAAACAAAGTCAAAGAAAATCTTTCAAGCACAGATACATCTAACATTTTACGAGATACTTCTAAAATTTTAGGGATGCTAAGCAATTATCTAAGCTTAGTGAAAATACCTAAAATCATTGACTGTAAAGTGGTAAAGCTCGATATTATTAAAATAAGTTCAAATAGATTATTAATTGTATTAGCTCTTGATTCAAATATAGTAAGAACCATTTCTTTAGAAGTAGATTATGAGATCGATGAAAAGCATCTATTTCAGATAAATCAATACATTAATGAAAAAATTTCAGATAAAACAATTAAGTTTATTAAAGACAATTTTCATAATTGGATTTCCGATTACCCCTCGAAAAATATTCCTTTATTGAGATTATTCACCGAATCATTAGATGATATCTTTACCACAAAAAATCAGGATCAATTACTTGTAGCTGGAACTCAAAATTTGTTACAATATCCAGAATTTGAATCAAAAGAACGTATTAAAAGTATTATTGAATTGATTGAAAATCAGGATATTGTCATTCACTTGCTCGATGAATACGAAGAACCAGGCAACGTAAAAGTACTAATTGGAAGTGAAATGAACGATAGTATCTTAGATGAATACGCATTAGTAATAAGTTCTTATAAATTAGGTTCAAGCTATGGTTCAATTGGGCTTATTGGACCGAAAAGAATGAATTATCCCAAAATCATTTCGTTAGTCAAGGCTGTATCTGCTGCTCTTTCCTCAACTTAGTTACTTATTGAGTATTAAGGTATATTTATTTACCTATTGAACATTTGGGGCGTAATAACATACGCCCCAAATATATATAATCCCAATAAAATCAATTTGATAAGTTAATCTTTGTTACACCGATTTGCTTGTTAGATTTTGCAATGACTATATACATCCCATTTATGAAACTACTGAAAGGAACATATACATTCTCTTGCTGTCCATTAGAGACAATAGATTTTGAAAAAACACTTTTACCATCTAATGAAAAGACATTAATTTCAATATTTTGAAGGACTTCATCGGAAGAAAATATTAAATAGTCCCCGTTTCTTACAATATTAATCCCATCAAAAGCAAACTTCTTGTCTTGATTAGACGTGATTAGATAATTACAAAAAGTTTGACGAGTTTCAATATTGACAGCAGGAGAGATAAAACCACGATTACCGGAGAGCTGAATATATGCTGACCACATTGGGATATTAAGTGGCAACTCATCGAAATCAGAATTATAAAAAAGTCCAAGATTGAAAGATTCAGGTTCTTCGCCAGAATTCGCAAAATCGAGATATGGTTGGCAAGTTTTGAAATAAATATTAGCACTATCGCTATCGAACCATTCAAGGTTATCAAAATAATGTTCACTTATATAAGGAAAATCTTCTGGATCAATTTCATTTGGAGTAAAAATCTGGGACAAATAAACAAACATTTTAACAGTTCCAACAACAACTTTTTTTGTTGTATCTTGACCATCAATAAACCCATAAATCCAGAAATTAGCTTTGCCAGTAGTTAAATCATATTTTAATTGACCAAAAATTTGATTGTACGTAAACATAGAGCCTATAAAAAACAATTTTGGTTCAGTAAGAACAGTTGAAGCCTCATCATAAGCCGAATTATAACCTTCTTTTGCAGTAAAATACTCTGTTATTGGCTGAGCGTTTACTAATGGTGTAAAAAACAAAAATAAAATAAGTAATAACTTTCTCATTTTTGACCTCCAATAAGAAAAACATATTGTTAATATACGATAAAGAATTAATAATGTTTTATTAATAAAAAAGGGCTGAAAATCAGCCCTTCATAGTTTATGAAAAATAAAAATTAATGAACAAACTGCTTAGCATAATATTTCGGAGTTAATTTTTCACCTGTTGCTTTTTCTATCATATCGTTCCATTCGAACTTTGCTCCAACAGAAAAAACTTTGTCTATAAGGAACTTACCAACCTCCTGATGACCAGTGAAGCTTAATACTTTAAATGGGTCATCTTTTAGAATTTTTTCAGCGATTGTGAAATATAGCTGCGAAGCAAATAATTCACCTAAATGATAGTTGTGATAATAACAAGGGCTGGTAGCAATATGAATTTTAGTAGCCCAGTCTGGAGAATTACGGTTTTCGGGACGTTTAATCATCTGGTATTTCTCCACTAAATCCCACCAAAGCTTATTCAAGTCTTGGTCTGGATTTTCATACATTGATTTTTCGAAGCGATACATAACCTGCGACCAACGGCTAAATACAAGTTGTTGTAATTTAAGTCGTTTATTCGCAATATCAAAGATTTTAGTTTTTTCTTCATCAGAAATCCCGGCCATGTCTTGAATCCACTGAGCTTCAGCACCTTTGCGTCCAAAAAGCATAGCAATAGCTTCGGTAGTAAATATATGCGCCGGAGTTCTCAGTAAATAAGGCAAATCTTTTGCATAATGCTTTTCATATAGAGCGTGTCCATATTCGTGAAGCATTGTTTCCATCCAACGAGCATTAGGACGAACGTTGCAGAGCACTCTAATATCGTTTTCTCTATCAATATTAATACAGTAAGCATGTTGATTCTTATTCGGTTTTTCGAATAAATCACTTCGAACAATAATGTCGTCAATTGGAAGTCCAATACTTGCATAGTATTGTTGGGTCAATTTGACAATATCTTTGTCTTTAAAATATTTGTCGAAATCTATTTCAAATACTTGTGGTGCTTCCTGGAAAAATCTATTTTGATAATGCCAAGGCATTAGCTGTTCTGGCTTTATTTTAACACGAGCAGCAAGAAACTCATCTACCTCAGATTTCATTTTTTTGAATTCATCGCGAGTTAAATTATCAAGTTCATCGAATAATCGGCTAATTTCTTCAGGATCTTGGTCAGAAAGTTTCAAACTCATTTCGTGATAATTTTTGAAACCGAGTTCACGAGCAATTTCATTACGTAATTTTACTACTGCAATGATACTATCGGCAACAATTGGTCCAATTTCTTTATGTGCAAGCCAAACTTTTTTCAATTCTTCATTGTTAGTTGAATTTTTCAGAATATCCTCTACATCATTATCAGTTAGCAGTTTGTTTCCGACTTTAGCACGGAATTTAGAATACATTTGCTCGATATTCGAAACCATATCGGTCAGACGGTTGATTTTAGCAGTATCTGCTTGCTTCGATAAATAAGTATTGTATAGAATATCCAGTTGTCGTTTTAAAAGTGGGTCTTTGACAGCATTAGATTCTTTGATTTGCTTTAAAGTGTTGAAATCATCTTTATTGAAGAAAATTGTGTTGTATTCTTTTTCGAGCTTTGCAACTTTACCCCAATTTTCTTCATTGCTATTAATGGATGCGTCGAAATAAGCAGTATTAAGAGCTTTTTCTAATGGTTTTACTTTTTCAACATACTTGTTGATAAATTCAGTCAGTTTCTTTTCCATTTCAGATGTCTCTCCTGTTTTTTCTGCTTTTTTGCAAGAAGACGTAAACATAATAATTACCAAAAAGACAGCAATTGTCAGAAATGATAATGATTTTTTGTACATTTTAATTCATCAAATAATTGAACATATTAATTAAGGATATTTAGATACGTATAAAATTATCAAAAAGTTTCAAAATTAAAAAGGCGTCCAAACAAAACTAACAAATGGGAATGCTAAAGGTTCAGTAACAAAAGCCAGCCCAAAATCAGCGGAAAATTTAGTGTTGGCAAGCCGAACACCAAGTAAAATCAATGTATTGGACGGATTATTGACATCGCTATTCCAAAGTTCGCCAATGAAATGCAAATCGTTTCTCGAAGAAAATTTTGTATCAAGCCCTAAAGCTACTCCAAAAGACCCATTAGGATAGGTAAGTTCGTATAGTTCATTTTTAAATCTAATTGGGTATATGTCTTTATTTCCGTTTTTAAAGAAAAAAATTGCAGAAACAGAAGATACGTTACCTTGATATGTGGCGTTGGCGTAATAATGCATAAATTTATTCCCAGAATTAATAAAAGCAAGATTTGCTCCGCCTCCAAACCAAATATCAGCAGGCAAATCTCTAATAGACATAACGGGATAGGAAAATTTAACATTAAATGAATTTATTTCCTGATTTGGATAAACAAAAGGTAAAATACTTTGACCAGCACAAACAGAGAAATAATCTCCAATCCCAGCACCGGCATAAAAGAAACCTAACTCAAAGTTTCCTACAAAATGGTTATTGGAAATTGGTAATGCTGTAGGAAGTAGATAAATTCTATGACTATGGCGATATTTTTCAAATATTTTTCTAATTTCAACAATTTCATTTTCAAAAACAATTGCAGTTCCTATTACCGTATTTAATTTTAAAGAAATTTGCATACTATCGATATTTTTCTCTATCACCTTAGCTGTAATGATATCTCCATTAATAAGACGAAAATAATATGATTGTTCGATTTCAACATCCTGAATATTTATTCCTGATGAAATCAAATTAATATTTACAACAATAAAAACAATAATTATGCAAAGAATATATTTCATAAAATATAATTGAAATCAAATACAAGAGAAATACAACAATGGAAATTTACAAAATTTTCAGGAATAATATTATTTTTTTAAGGTAATTATTTTCGCTACAATTATACAACAAAGAATTATTTTCAAAATCAGTCACTAAAACGCCTTCTCTTCCCTACTTCTAAGCTATGCAGTTCCTACCATAGCTTGCCCCCTCGCCATAAATACAATCTTCTCCAACAATTACATTTGCATTTAGATTTTTCATAATTATTTAAACGTGCAATTCTCCCGCTACCGTTCAATTTCCCATTTGCTTTTTAAACTCGGCTAACTTATTTTTAATATTATCTGTAAATACCTTTGGGTTAATTTTATGTCTCGCATATTTGATGAACTCGTCGAGCTTGCCTGGATGATTTTTAAATTCATTATGTGGGTTCTAATTGTTATGTTTGCTATTGGTAGCTTATACTCTCTTATTCGCGATTTTATCAATTCCTTTTGAGTGGCGTTCGGCAACAGCAGATTTTTGGTTCAATGCAACAAACCATTGAAATTAAAGAATTATTTATTAATTTTGGGGGAATAATTTTATTTATTTTATTGTAAATATACAAGCGCTAATAGTAACAAAAAAGGCATCAAACTATAAATAAATGCAATAAAGAAAGTAATATAAAATTAATAATATTTCTGAATAATTACAAAAAGAAACAGCAATGGAAAAACTCGGAGTACTAGAACTTAATAAGATTCACCAAGGGGACTGCATTGAACTTTTAAAACAAATACCCGACAATTCAATAGACTTAATTTTTGCAGATCCTCCTTATAACCTTCAATTAAATGGTGAATTATATAGACCAAATCAAACAAAAGTTGAAGCTGTTAATGATGCTTGGGATAAATTTGAGTCAAATGAAGAATATGATAAATTCACATCATTATGGATGAAAGAGTGTTACAGAATTCTAAAAAATTCAGGTAGTTTTTGGGTTATTGGAACTTATCATAACATTTTTAGAGTTGGGACTATATTGCAGAATATTGGTTTTTGGGTGTTAAATGATATTATTTGGATCAAGACAAACCCAATGCCTAACTTTAAAGGAACAAGATTTAACAATGCACACGAAACATTGATTTGGGCAACTAAATCAAAATCTTCAAACTATACCTTTCATTATCATTCGATGAAAGTGATGAATGATGATCTACAGATGAGAAGTGATTGGTTAATACCCATCTGCCAAGGAGATGAAAGAATAAAAGTAAATGGACAGAAAGCTCATTCAACACAAAAACCTGCGGAATTACTTTATAGAATTATCATCTCAACATCCAACCCTGGCGATATTGTTTTAGACCCTTTCTCTGGAAGTGGAACAACTGCTGCTGTTGCAAAAAGGCTTGGTAGAAAATTTATTGCCTTCGACCGTGAAGAATTTTATGTCAGAATAGCAACAGAACGTGTTGAAAAAATTAAACCTATTGAGAAACCTTTACTTGAGTACAAAATTGAAAAAAGAAAACCCAAAGTTCCTTTTGGAAATTTAATTGAAAAAGGTTTTGTAAAAATTGGAGAATTTCTATATTCAAAAGATGGTAAATTCTCTGCACAAGTTTTAGCAGATGCTTCATTAGAAGGAAATGGTATTGTTGGTTCCATACATAAGGTTTGTGCATCTTTTTTAAAAAAAGAAAACCATAATGGATGGACTTTTTGGTATGTTAAAAGACAAAATAATCTTGTTAGCATAGATCAACTAAGACATGATTATGAAAAAAAATACTTGAAAAATGAAAATAAATCTGACAAATTAGAATTTGAATCAATTAATATTTTTTATGAACCAGAAGAAAGTTTTTTAAATTATGGCGATAATGGAATACAATCTGTTTAAACAGATTTTAAATGAAACGATTTTTGAAAAATCAAAAGCAGATTTATTGGAGAAAATTTCAATTTCTCCAAACAGATATGTTGGTTTGTTTAGACCCACCAAACCTAAAGCTAAAATTCTTCAAAATCTTCTTCAATCCCATGAAATCCGATTTGGAGATGCTTTTGAAATTATTATTGAAGAATATTTAAAAATAATAGAATGCAATATTCTTCCTAAGCAATTTATTAATAACAACGGCGAAGTATTAAAGATTGACCAGTGTTTTAGAAAAAAAGATAAAGTTTTCTTTATAGAACAAAAGATTAGAGATGACCACGACTCTACTAAAAAAAGAGGCCAAATTCAAAATTTTGAAAAAAAGTTAAATGTAATGCTTACTAAATATGAAGAAAATAAATTGGTAGGAGTTTTTTATTTCATAGACCCTGTATTAGTTAAAAACAAAAACTATTATTCAAAGGAACTTTCTAAAATTACTAATGACTACAATGTGGAAACTCATATATTTTATGGCAAAGCCCTCTTTGATTATTTAGGTTATTCAGATATCTGGGATGAAATATTGGAATATTTAGCAACTTGGAAAGAAGAAATTCCTGACTTACCTGAAATCAGTTTTGATTTAGATGCTCTTCATACTTTTGAAGAAATAAAAGACTTAAAGCCATTAGTTTTTAGGAAACTTTTAGAAAATGACGAAGTTTATAATGAAATAGTACTAACACTATTTCCAGAAAAGGAAACATTAAAATTATTACATCAATATTACTCTCAAAAACAAGAAACCATTTACAAAACAATATTAACAAAATTAAATGAACGATTAAAATCGAATATTGATGACAATAAAAAATTGCCGGAAACAAACGTTTTGCGTGATGAACATAATAATGCAAACTCCAATAGTTGAAACAATTGATATATTTGCAACAAATGGCTTTAATTTTCCACACTCCAACAGCACTGTATGATAAAAAATATCCAAAACAAAATATAAAAATTGACTGTGGAAGTAAAACCAAAAATAACATTACGTCTCACAACAGCCGACAAGATACTTGAAGTTTTTGGTTGGATATTATCTTTAAGGTTAATTTTATGTCTCGCATATTTGGTGAACTCGTCGAGCTTGCCTGGATGATTTTTAAATTTATTATGTGGGTTCTAATTGTTATGTTTGTTACTGGTGGCTTATACTCTCTTATTCGCGACCTTATCAACTCATTTTGAGTTGCAGTCCGGCAATAGCAGATTTTTGGTTCAATGCAACAAATCATTGAAATTAAAGAATTATTTATTAATTTTGGGGTGAAAGATTATGTTATATTACAAGTTGGGTATTATTTTTAACGAATAAACTTTACCAAATGAGTACATAAATAAAATCATCGCCAACCCTTTTAAACAAAATTATTTTTATCTTAGAAATTAGTAAATTAAATGGAAATTTCAATTAAAAATATTTCAAAAAACAAGTTTGGTCAATATTTCACGCCAAAAGTAGTAGCTGAATTTATGGTTAGCTTGGCTACTATTACCACAGATTCAAAAATATTAGAACCAGCTTGTGGTAAAGGTATATTCTTAGAAATTTTACAACAAAAAGGTTACAAAAATCTAATTGCTTACGAAATTGACCAAGAATTAGCAAAAAAATTCCCTTTTGTTCGTTACGAAAGTTTTGTTTCTGCAAATATTTCAGAACGATTTGATCTAGTTATCGGTAATCCACCATATATACGTTGGAAAAATTTGGAAGACGATTTAAAATCAGAACTTTTAATTAATCCACTTTGGAATAAATACTTTAATTCGCTATGTGACTACCTATATATTTTTATTCTTAAATCTATTGAACTACTTAACGAGAATGGACAACTGATTTTCATTTGCCCGGAATATTGGATGAATACAACTCATTCCATGTCGTTACGAAATTATATGGTTCAAAATGGTTATTTTGAGGAAATTTATCATTTCAATGAAACACCGATTTTTGATAAAGTAACTGTTTCCATAATAATCTTTAAGTATATAAAAAGTAGGGAAAAAGTTGATAAAATTAAGGTCGCAAAATTTTACGCCAATAAAAAACTAAATTCTGAAATACTTCAAAAATTACGGTACCAAATTCCGTTTAATGATACAGAATATTTACAAGTTTCACAATTCAAAGCTAATGAACGTTGGTTATTGCAAAGTGATGAAGTACGGGAAAAATTACAAAAATTAGAAATAGCATGCCAAAAACAAAACCCAACTTCCTTGCTCAATTTGTTTGAAGCAAATAAAATAGAATATCATACAATTGGAGAAATTTGCGACATCGGTAACGGTCTTGTAAGTGGTCTTGACAAAGCATTTCAATTGAACGGTCAACAACTAAACGATGCTGAAAAAATGGCAACTATTAATGTAGTAAAAGCAAAAGATTTGAAACCCTATTATGCAAAGCAAATTACAAAATACATTTTTATCAATAAAGATTTAGAAGAAGTCGAGTTCAAAAGATTATATCCAAACTTTTATTCTCATTTTCTTAGATACAAAAGCGATTTAGAAAAACGTTATCAATATAATCGAAAAATAAATTATTGGGAATGGGCTTTTTTACGAAACTTTAACTTATTCAGCAAACCAGAAAAACGTATTTTTGTTCCTTGCAAAGAGCGTATTTCAAACAAAAATTACTTTCGTTTTGCATTAGTTGATGATGGAGTTTTTCCTACTCAAGACGTAACTGCTATCTTTAGAAAACCTGATACCAAAGAAAGTATTGAATACATCCTGGCTTATCTTAATCAACCCATAGTATTTGATTGGCTTAAATGCAACGGAATTGTAAAAGGAAATATTATTGAGTTTTCTGAAAAGCCTATTGCAAGCATCCCGTTCAGAAAAATAAATTGGAACAACAAAAGTGAAATTTTACTACACGATTCTATTACCCAATTAACCCAAAAATTCCTAACAAGTAAAAATAAAAAAATGCTTAAAGAAATTAATACATTATTTAATCACCTATTGAGATAAAAAATGTTTGTAGATTATAATAAGTTAGCAAAGAAAATTAAAGGTACTTCCGTCCCCAAGCCACTTTCAGGAACATTGTCTGGACATGCGGCAGGTGAACCATTTGACAAACACGTTTACAACGAAATCAAAAAGCAATTTCCAAAGAATACTTTTCGCCAATATGAATATTTGAATGATTTATTCAGCAAAAACCCGAATGTAATCGGCTTTGAGGCGAGACAAGCATTATTCAATTCTCCTACTGTTATGTTTTTGCTAAGTCGTGGTAAAAATGCTATGGATAAATGGAGTATTGAAAATCCTTTTGATGAAAAACAAAACGATACTGCAGATATCTTAGTTGTTAAAGATAATTTTTATGAAATTATAGATATAAAAACTCGTAATGTTTCCAAATCAGCACAACCACCAAATATTATTTCTGCATTCAAATTAGCTCAAGTTTGTGCAAAAATGTTAGACAATCAAGAATTTGACAATTTTACCATTAATTATTTTGAAATTGACTGGTTTCTTAATGATGACAAATTAATTTGTCAAGACACCCATTTCGCTTGTTTATTTAAAGCAAATCCCGAAAACTTATACATTAATTGGGCAGCAGCAATGCAAATTCAGTTTCACGTTAGTGACTTAGACCAATCATTTGACGGATCAATGGAAATTTGGGCGAAATCTTATTTGAAGCATTTTGTAACTCAAGCTAAAAAAAGGGCGAACGATATGATTAAAAAGTTTGTGAAGCCATTTGAGAAATATATAAAATAGTACGGTATACAACAAACGTTTTGCGTGATGAACACAATAATGCATACTCCAATAGTTGAAACAATCGATATATTTGCAACAAATGGCTTTAATTTTCCACACTCCGACAGCACTGTATGATAAAAAATATCCAAAACAAAATATAAAAATTGACTGTGGAAGTAAAACCAAAAATAACATTACGTCTCACAACAGCCGACAAGATACTTGAAGTTTTTGGTTGGATATTATCTTTATGGTTAATTTTATGTCTCGCATATTTGATGAACTCGTCGATCTTGCCTGGATGATTTTTAAATTTATTATGTGGGTTCTAATTGTTATGTTTGTTACTGGTGGCTTATACTCTCTTATTCGCGATTTTATCAATTCTTTTTGAGTTGCAGTCCGGCAATAGCAGATTTTTGGTTCAATGCAACAAATCATTGAAATTAAAGAATTATTTATTAATTTTGGGGTGAAAGATTGTATGTAACTTTACAACTTATCAGCAACCTAATTTTTGCGATAAAGTAAGAGCAAAATTGAGCGAAGGGAAATTAAAAAATGCTCACAGATAGAAGTAATTAGTCAAGTGTTTTAACGTCTAAATTTAAATAGAAACTTCGAAAAAAATTAATGATAAACTAAAGAATGATGTTGACAAAGGAATATATAAAAGAGTTGAAAAGCAAAGGCAATGGTGCTATTGGAAATCTCATTAAAAGATTTAGTGATAGTAGTTCTTTGATTTTTATTCTTGAAAACTTAGGACAACTCCCTGAAGACTTTGACGGAAGATTTCTTCTCGACTTACTTAGTCATAAACACTCTACCGTAAGACTGTGGGCTATTAAATCCATTGGTAAATTAGGGAAAGAAGAATACTTGCCAATTCTTAAACAGATTGCCACTAATGACAGCGACACAAACGTTAGACGTGAAGCCGTTTCATCAATAGGACGAATGAGAACTAAAATGGGACAAAGTATCTTGATAGAAATTCTGCAAGACAATGACCCTAAAATTGTATGCCAAGCTATACGAGGACTACTCGTTTTTAAAGGAGAAAGCATAATTGATGACAGCTTAAAACCTTTGGTAAATCACGAAAATGAAATGGTAAGAACTATTATTTACAAGGAATATTTCGCTGAAAGAATAAATAAAAACAATCAACCACATATCGAGAGCTATGACTATTTGAAAAATGTGGTAGTTAATGCCGACACCATTGAAACTATGAAATTACTTAAAGACGAGAGTATCCATTTAACATTCACATCCCCGCCATATTATAATGCAAGAGATTATTCAATTTACCCAAGCTACAAAGCGTATTTAGAATTTCTTGCTAACGTGTTTAGAGAAGTTCACCGTATAACAAAAGAAGGTAGATTTTTAATTGTGAATACTTCACCGATAATAATTCCGAGAATTAGTAGAGCACACAGCAGTAAACGCTATCCTATTCCTTTTGATATTCACCCATATTTAATTGAAATGGGGTGGGAATTTATTGACGATATTGTATGGATGAAACCAGAAGCAAGTGTAAAAAATCGCATTGGTGGTTTTCAACAACATAGGAAACCCCTTGCTTACAAACCAAATTCAGTTACAGAGTATTTAATGGTGTACAGAAAATCAACAGATAAACTATTAGATTGGAATATCCGCCAATATGATCGGCAAACCGTTCAAGACAGTAAAGTTCCTGAAGGATATGAAACTACAAATGTTTGGAAGATAGATCCGTGTTTTGATAAAGTACATTCTGCTGTATTTCCGGTTGAACTGTGTAAACGCGTTATTCAGTATTACTCTTACAAAGGCGATTTAATTTTTGACCCGTTTGCTGGTAGCGGAACGGTTGGGAAAACTGCAAAAAGCTTAGGTCGTTACTTCTTTCTTACCGAAAAAGATAAAACTTACTTCGATTATATGAGATCAAAAAAATCGAAGGAGATGTTTGATGCTATTGAAACAAAATTTTTAACTCTTGAAGAATTCAAACAAACTATAAAATAATTATGCCATTAAATATAGACGCAAAGAAAAATATCATCAAAAAAGTAATTTCAAATCAAGATTACAGAGATGAAGTTTTAATGATAATTGATGAAATTTTTTTAGACTACTGCATTAGTTTCTTAAAGCAAGTCATTTACGCGAAGATAGATACACTAGGTGAAAACTCTGACTGGTATAAAAAAGTATTTCTCAATCCTGATTTACCAAAAGAGCAGCTCGCTATCAACTCAGGATTGAATATGAAATCAATAACTAATGCTTTCAATTCTTCGAAAAAAGAAGTAGTTGTTCAAGCATCATACGACAACTATAGTAGGTTACAAAAAACTATCAATGATTTAGTTTCTAACAGCAATAATTTTGAAATTAAATTATCAATCAAATTCAAAGATGTTTCAGTGGATTTAACAGTAGCTGAAAGCTTAATTGTAATCAATACCATTGCAGTTAAACGAGCCGAAATACGTGGAGGTATGTGGAGTACGGTAGGTAAACAAATTGAAAAGCCTTTAATGACAACACTTTGTATGCTTTTCAATGTTCCATTTGAATATCATACTCAAGTAGATAATCCAGAAAGTTTTAGAGAAGTTGATTTCTATGTTCTTTCAAAAGATGGTAAAAAACTTAGAACTGAAGTAAAACTTATGGGAAAAGGTAATCCTGAAAGTGCAGATGCAATTTTTGCAAGAGAGCCAGCAATATTTTTAGCTGATAAACTGTCTGATAAGAACAAACAGCAAGCTGAAATGTTAGGAATTCATTGGATTGAATTACGTGCCCAAAATGGTTATAAACGTTTTCAAGAAGTTCTCAATACTCTCGATGTTCCTAACAGTAACTTTAATGGAGATTTAAGCATCCGATTAGATGAAATATTAAAAGAAATATATGGCAAATAGGAAAATAAAAGACAGAAAGATAGCCGAATCACAGAATCACAGAATCTCAGAACATTACCTCTCACAACAGCCGACAAGATACTTGAAATTATTGGTTGGATTTCATTATTGGCGATCTGGGCTTTGATCTTTGCAAACTATCGAAATTTACCAGAAATTATTCCGACACACTTCAACGGTGTTTGAATTGCAGATGGTTTTGGGGATAAATGGATGATTTTTTCTTTACCTATAATAGCTACAATTCTTGTTGTTGGGCTGACAATTTTAAATAAGTTTATTATTCGCACAATTTTGAATAAGTTCATTGACTATAACAATAACTCAAACAAAATAATTCAGGAACACTCAATAAAGCAATACAATCATGTAACAAGATTAATCAGATATTTAAAGTTAATTATCGTTGTTTTATTTGGAGTAATTGTATCCCAAACGATTAGATATATCAATGGGCAAACAGACGGACTTGGAGTTTGGTTTTTACCGTTTGCACTCGGAATTATTTTTCTCCCACTAATATACTTTGTAGCGAAATCAATTAAAGCAACTAAACAGTGATGATCGTAAAATAAGATGCAATTAATTGATTTAACATCAAGTAGGTTTTCTTGAAAATTTGTTTTTTCTCAAAAATCTCTCAACTCACAAAGCATGAAAATATCCGCTGTTAAGGCACAAAAAAACTGATATAAAAATCTAAGAAAATAATTATTTTTGGAATGAGGAAAATACTATGACACTCTGGAATAATGATATTGAAATTCTTTTCTTTCAAGAAGCACTAAAAAATTTTGCTTCACCAGAACAATTGTTTTATAAGCTTAAGAATGAATATTTTGCTTATATTCCAAAGGGTTTTGATGCAGAAGGAAAAACTTTGCAAAGTAGAAACGCACTTATCGGACAATTTACTGAAAAATGGTGTAAAACACTTTTTGAACCAATAGCAAAAAAATTGGGTCTTTATGCAGTAAACAGCGTTGTATGTGATGAAATAGGGCTTTCAAGACAATCGAATGCCGATCTTGCCTTTTGCACAACAAATAATATAATTCAAAAACCTGAAAATATCAAACTGCTGTTTGAAATTAAAATGAGTATAGTTTCAAATTACAAATACATTCCTCCTGATAAACTTGAATTTATTGGTGATTACAAACAGCATAAAGGCAACCCTGCATTGCTTCGTTCTGATTCAATGCTTAAAGCTATTGGGAAATCGATAAATATTCGTGTTTCAGGCATTAATTCAACAAAAATACCCATAGTTGTTTTAGGTAATAGCCCTATTACCGACAGCTATGTCAATAAGGTTGATTTTCTTAAAACCTCAGGAGTAATACAAGGATTCTGGTCATTAAATCCTCAGCCTACAAACTCGGAGTATATAAAAACAACACCCAATTTAGGTTTTCAAACTATTTTAAACTTGGAACAACTTTATAATAAATGCAAAGAACTAGTAGAAAATGAAATGAATTATTTTTCTTCAATGATTTCAAAAAAGAAACTGGGAAAAATTATTAGAATTGCAAGTAGAGAGAACTCTGATAATGCAAAGGCAGAAAAATTTCTTACACTAATCCGGAGCTAAAATGAAAAGGTCTAAAGGAACAGAAACAAGTGCTTTCGGAACAAATGGAAGAATTAACCACGATAGTTCAAAGTTTTACAATTCAAAACTCTACAAAGAACTTGAAGTAAGTAAAGTAATTGATAAAAGTGAAAATGATTTCCCAGTTGAACTTGAGAACCAAATTATTCAAGGCTCAGCCGAAAATATGAATGAGATACCCAACAATTCGGTTCATTTAATGATCACATCACCGCCTTACAATGTTTCAAAAGAATATGATGAAGATTTATCACTTAATGAATATCTACAACTATTAGAAAATTCATTTAGAGAAACATATAGAGTTCTTGTAAACGGAGGTCGTGCTTGTATAAATGTAGCTAATCTGGGAAGAAAGCCTTATATCCCTCTATCAGATTATATTTCAAAAATGATGATAGATATAGGTTTTAATATGCGAGGCGAAATCATCTGGAACAAAGCAGCAAGTGCAAGCCCATCGACTGCTTGGGGTAGTTGGCAAAGTGCAGCAAACCCTATTCTTAGAGATGTTCACGAATATATATTAGTTTTTTCAAAAGGAGAGTATAAAAGAGAAAAGAGGCAAAAGGAAGATACAATTACCAAAGAACAATTTATGGAATGGACAAAGTCAATCTGGACATTCAATGCTGAAAGCGCTAAAAAAATTGGGCATCCAGCTCCATTTCCTGAAGAACTCCCATATAGACTAATTCAACTTTATTCTTTTAAGAACGACATTATTCTTGACCCTTTTATAGGTAGTGGAACAACCGCCGTTGCTGCTTTAAAAGCAGACAGAAAATTTATTGGTTATGATATTAACAAAGAATATATAGAATTAGCAAGAAAAAGGATTGAACCTTTTTTAAAACAAACTAAATTAATGTTTGACGCAACAAAGTCGTTAGAATAGACATTAATTCCAGAAAAAATCTATATTTGCTAAATAATGATTTATAATATTTACCTTAAAATATGGAGAAAACATTATGAAGATTATTACAATTGATGCAACTAATATCGACCAAGAGCATATTTGTTGTGCTATTGGAAATGACAAACAAAATCAAAATAGGGCACAGTCAAAAAAAGCTTGGATGAAAGAACGCTTTAAAGATGGATTAGTGTTTAAAAGATTTGATGAACGTGGTAAAATATTCATTGAATATATGCCGATTGAAAAAGTATGGAAACCGATTTGTGGAAAAAACTATATGGTCATTAATTGTCTTTGGGTTTCTGGACAGTTTAAAGGAAAGGGTTTATCAACACAGTTACTTAATGAATGCATTGAGGACGCAAAATCAAAAAAAATGGATGGGATTGCTGTCGTAAGTAGCTCAAAAGTGAGACCGTACTTGACTGACAAAAAATTCTACATAAAACATAATTTTGAAGTTGTTGATTCAGCACCTCCATATTTCGAATTATTGGCACTCAAATTTAATAAAAATGCAAATAACCCCACTTTTTCTGAAAATGCTAAAAAAGGCACCTGTTCAAATAAAAATGGATTTACTATTACTTATTCAAATCAATGCCCTTTTATGGAAGAGTATGTTGGACGATTATCAGAAGTTCTTAAAAACAAAAAAATACCTTTTGAGACTCAAAAATTAGAAAATTATCAAGAAGCCCAACAAATAGGCAGTCCATTTGGGACACTTGGAATTTATTTTCAGGGCGAGTTTAAAACTCACGAGCTTATGTCAGAAAATAAGTTTGAAAAATTCATCGAAGAATTATTGAAATAAAGAATGATTTTTTGTTACTAATAACTACAACAATGCATTAAACATTGTCATAATTTGACTTGCGGATCAGCTAAACTCAAGTGTATCTAATAGAAATATAAGAATAAATTATTACAAAAATGATTACTTAATAAAAGTTTCGTTTCTTCAAAAATTGATTTGTTTTCAAGCTATTTATATAATTCACAAAATAATGTTGTAAGTTTCGTAACTTTTATTAAATTAACAATGAATAATTATATTTTAGTTAAATAAACACTCATTTATAATAATATTATTAAATCTTTTATAATTAATGGAGTAAAAAAATGAAATTTATTGACGAATTTAAAGCGTTTGCCATAAGAGGCAATGTTGTAGATATGGCAGTTGGTATTATAATTGGTGCTGCTTTTGGTAAAATTGTCAGCTCTTTAGTAAACGATATAATAATGCCGCCTCTGGGGTTCCTTATAGGTGGCATAAATTTCACCGACTTAAAATTTGTATTGAAAGCGGCTACTGAAACAACTCCGGCAGTAACACTTAATTATGGAAATTTTTTGCAGGTATGTTTTGATTTCTTTATAGTGGCTTTAGCTGTTTTTTTAGTTATAAAAGCAATAATTGCCGCTAAGAAAAAACAAGAAGAAACTGAGGTCCCGCCTCCTGCAATGTCTAAGGAAGAAATATTGCTGACTGAGATACGAGATTTATTGAAAAAATAAATAACTGCTGGTAACTTACTGAATTACTCAATAGCGAATCACTGGAATGTGAAGGATTATAGTTCGCCTTATTTATTATTGTAAATTTTGAGGAAATCACCTGCAATTACATAAGGGCAATTCACTGAAACGAGACAGGGCATTTTAAAAATTCAAAATTTACTATTTCATCCTAGAACTTTAATTCACAGTTACATCTTCAACATTTCTTCTGAAAGAATAAGGCATTTTTTCTGCGTAACCATATCTGATAAGTAGTAATGGATGTTTGTCTCCTAATTCTAAGAGATTTGCAAGTTTTTGTCTTACAGATATTTCTTCGCAAGGCATATTTAGGTGAGCATGACAAAGACTTAATTTGGTAGCAGTAAGCCCAAAACGTTGAAAAGCACGTCCAACATTTATCCAAGATGTTACATCATTTTTCTCACTGAAAAAAATGGCAATGCCTGCGGTGTGTTGTAAAATCTCGTTTATACGTTTTGCTTCACTTTTAGCTGAAACTATATTTTTCATTACAAAATTGCCGATAAATCGCCACATACTGGGTAATCCCATCGTAGCAGTCCACAGCCCATCTTTTGTCTTTTCAGCTTCAGCTTTTGAATAACGAAACCAATCAGTGAGTTCACTGACGAACTGTTTGTTTTGAAACTGCATATTATTTGCTTCAATAATTAGTGGAATAACCTTTTCAAAGTTTTCTTTTCCATTTAGAAGAACCAACGAAATCCCATCATAGTTAAAGCAGTTCCTTAGCCTTTCAAGTTCAGTGTTATTTACCATCTTATCTGTATATTTACTTCTATTTACTTGTCTTGATTTAATAAAATCAAATAATTCCTCATCAGAAGGATTGATTTCGCCTGATAGATGAAGTTTTATAGTAATTGAGGAATTCGGATTGTTAGGGTAATCCACTATACTTTTGTATCCTATTTTTGATGCGGCAATAACTAAGTTCTCTAAGGCACACCCCAAACTAATGTATAGGGCATGGTTATCTGAATCAACAATTGGCAAAGCTCTTGTGAAATCCGGGTGAATGATAATACCATCTTGAATTTTTTCAAATTTCCAAGCTTGTGTATTATGTCCAGATGGTGCTTTTGTAGCACACTCAACTAAATAATTAAAATCATTGGTATCCATATAATTCCCTAACTGTATTGTATTTATTTGTCTTGTGGTTTGATATGGTGAAAAATATTAATCAAAAAGGTGAAGCAAGTAATAATCTTGAAATCATCCTTTTTCATTACAAGAGGTTAGAGTAATGAGGTCTCTTATTATCTCAGAATATTTACCACTTTACCAAACTTCAAAAGTATTTTTCAAATTTTCAGCATTTAGTTATTATTAACGTTGCTTTTCATCAAATATTATTTCTACTAAAAGATGGGCTCCACCTCAAAGGTGGAGACCATCTTTGTGCTTATTTTTACCCTTCTAAAGGTTTAGAACAATTTATTATTTTTAATAATTATTTGACAAATATACGTATTTGACTAACGAACATATTTTTTATTTGTTTATCTTCTGAATGATTTTTATTCTAGTATAGAATTAGAAAATATTTTACTTTTCTAAAGTATTTTCTATCTTATATAATCTTACCACACAATCATAATGGAGGTTTTTATGTTTAAAATTAATCCAATTTATTTCAAAAAGTTTTTTGTTTTTTCTTTAATTATTTTAATAACGGGATGCGCAACAATATTTAAAGGTACCAGAGAAAATGTATCTTTCAATTCCGAACCAAGTGGAGCAAAAGTTTTTGTAAATGGTGCCTTTGTTGGCGAAACACCCATCAAAGTTGAACTTAAATCTAATCAAACGCATATCATAGAATTTAAAAAAGAAGGATATGCAACTAGAACTTATCAATTGTCCAATAGCTTAGGAGCAGGCTACGTAATTTTTGATATTTTGGGTGGTTTAGTACCTGTTATTATCGATGCAGCAACTGGTTCCTGGTACGTCTTAGACCAAGATAATATTTATATGTCTTTAGAAAAAGAAAAAAAATAATATCTTATTTATTATCTTAATAAAGGCATATGCACCCGATGACCTCAAGTCATCGGATGAATTGGTAGGTACCGTTGTGCTCCACCTTAGAGGTAGAGCACATCTTTACAGCATTACCCTTCCGAAGGTTTTAAACCTTCGGAAGGGTTAAAAAAAATATTAATTT
>JAOAGZ010000025.1 GCA_026415495.1 Eximiradius proteiniborus
GTCATAAGTTCTTTCAACTTTGTCAGGAAAACAGCAGGCTGGAAGTTGATTCATACTTAAGTGATATTTTAAACATTCACAGCATATTCCTTTTCTTGAACAAGGTTCATATGAACAATTGCACATTTGTAAATTTTTTTCTTTTTTGCATTCCATAGACTATTCCATTTTTTTTATGTGAACAATTTTTTTCTCGTCTTCTTTAAATTTGGGATAACCAAAGAAATCAATATCGATAACATTAAAGCTAAGCGATGGAAATTTTTTCATTGCAATACTTATTTCTTCCGAAATATCTCCTCCTTTATAAAATACAAAATTAGCATTTTTTTTGGCAATTGGTAAAGTCCAAGTTAGCAAATCGCTAATTTTAGTAACTGCTCGAGCAAAAATAAAATCAAAGTATTGCAAATATTTATTGTTTTGAGCCAAATTTTCAACTCTTAAAGAGATTGCTTCAATATTACGTAGGCCGGTGTGTTTTGCAAGCATATGAGTGATTTTTATTTTTTTTGCTATTGAATCAACAAGAAGCATAGAAACATTTCCCGTTGCAATTGCAATTGGAATACCTGGCAAACCACCACCAGTTCCTATATCTAAACAACGAGACTTAGCTGGTACCTCTATATATTTTAAAAGTGAGATGCTATGCAAAATATGGTTTTCTAATACCTTTTCTTCATCTTTTCGACTTATGAGATTAACTTGTTTATTCCAATAAACTAATTCTTTGGCATAACGTTCAATACATTCTAACTGCTGTTTATCCAGAACAATCCCATTTCCTGATGCAATTGTCCAAAATTCTGTTAAATCCATCATTTAATTTATTTATAATTTTCAATTAAAAATTTCTCAATATTAAGCAGAGAATTTGGTTTATCCAAACCGAAATAATTCCCTCCAAGATAAGGTCTTATTTCTTTGTAAGGGGATTGGTGCAATTCAAGGTGAAGCATAGAACAATTATTACTTGCAGCAATTTTTTGAATATACAAAGGTGAAAAAATAGAGAGTTTATTTGAATTTATTACTTTCCCAGCTAATCCAATAATTTGACCCTGCTTTATTTGTTGGTGTTTACTTACAAAAATCGTTTTCATTTCAGCATATTTAAAAATATAACCGTTCCTCAAGGATTGAATTAATACAAAATAAGTAATATTCCAATAGTAAATTAGATTTGGACTTGTAAAAATTCCTGTTTCTAAAACATATCCATCTTCACAAGATAATACGGGAGTCCCTTCTTCACAATAGAAATCTATACCGCAATGAAAACGGTCTCCCCGACTTTCCCAAAATGATCCTTTCTCAGGAAAACAAGGGAGAAATGTTAAATCGAAATTTTCTATAGGAAGCATAAGTTCTTGCATTACTTGTTAAATCGTTTTGCAAAATTTAGGAACTCTATTGCCAACGGAAGTGATAATTTGCTATTACTCATACGTTCAGGATGCCATTGAACTGCAATAATGGGCGATTTATCAGAATCATCGAGCCACTCAAATCCCTCGACAATACCATCATCGGCAAGAGCATTCGGAACAAGTCCAAGCGCTAAATATTCAACAGCCTGATGATGAGAAGATGTTACACCATCACGAAGAGTACCGGTAATCTTGTTTAATTTTGTGTTCGGAAGAATATCAACCGAGTGACAAATTTGGAACTTATCTTTGCATTGATGAGAAATATTTGATGGGTGATCTTGTGGGATATCAACAATCAAAGTGCCACCAAGTGCTACATTTAGTATTTGCATACCCCGACAAATTGCTAAAATTGGCATTTTCAACTGTAATGCCTTTTCAGTTAATTTAAATTCCAATGTATCTCTTTCAGGATTAATTTGGCAACGCAAAGAATCTGCTTCTTTTCCATAGCGTCCGGGATGGACGTCTGAACCACCTTATAGAACTAAACCTTTACAAGTTTCCAATAATTTGGCTGCCTCGTCAGGTGAATAGCTTATCATATCTACGATTTCAATATCAATACCAGTACTTTTAAGCCATTCTCCATAACGTAGATAGGAATCCGAACCACTTCCTTTTGAAATTGCAATTCGAAGTGGTTCGGATTGAGCAGATTGAGATAGAACAGCTAAAGTCATTATTAGATACAATATCTTCAACATAATTCATTACTATATTTCTAATGCAACAACACCCGGAAGCTGTTTTCCTTCCAAAAATTCAAGTGATGCGCCGCCTCCAGTTGAAACATGTGATACTTTTTTATCAAAACCCATTTGGTTAATAGCAGCAGCAGAATCACCACCACCAACAATTGTTACAGCCCCATTTTCAGTAGCTTTAGCAAGAGCTTCAGCAATAGTATAAGTGCCTTTTGCAAAATTTGGCATTTCGAAAACCCCCATCGGACCATTCCATACTACTGTTTTAGCCTGCAAGATAACTTTGGCAAATTCTTCCTGAGTTTTAGGTCCAATATCCATTCCAATATCCTCATTCCCTATTTCTTCAGCTGGAACAATTTTTATATTTGCTTCATTTTCAAACTTATCAGCAACAACGACATCAACCGGTAGTAATAATTGAACATTTTTTTCTTTTGCTTTATTTAATAAGCTGCTTGCCAATTCTATTTTGTCTTCTTCTAAAATTGACTTACCTATGTTATTCCCCATTGCTTTGTAGAAAGTAAATATCATTCCGCCGCCAATAATAATTGTATCGCATTTATCTAAAAGATTATTAATCACATCAATTTTCCCAGAAATTTTAGCTCCGCCAATTACGGCAACAAATGGTTTGATTGGTGATTTTAAAGCTTTGTTTAAATAATCGAGTTCATTTTTCATAAGAAAGCCTGCATATCTCTCTTCAAAAAGCTTTGCAACTGCTTCTGTAGATGAATGGGCTCTATGAGCAGAACCAAAAGCATCATTTACATAAGCATCACCCAAACGAGCTAATTTTTTTGCAAATTCGAGGTCATTTTTTTCTTCTTCAGGATAAAAACGAACATTTTCAAGCAAAACTATTTCTCCCGGCACTGCTGATTTGACTGCTTTTTCAGCAATTTCTCCAATACAATCTTCTACAAACAAAACTTTATAGCCATATTTTTCAATTAAATGATCTGCAACAGGTTTAAGTGAGTATTTTAGATTGCGTTCTCCTTTGGGACGACCTAAATGCGACATAATTACAGGAATACCTCCACCATCAATAATGTGGTCGATTGTAGGTAATGTCATTTTAATACGGGTATCGTCAGCAACTTTTCCATCTTTATCGTATGGAACATTGAAATCAACACGCACCAAAACATTTTTTCCATCAAAGTTACCATCAAGAATTGATTTTATCATAGCTAATTCCTTTTTGAAATAACACAGATTATTATAGTAAAGATAAAATGAAAGAAAAAATATTGTATATTATTTAAATAGAGCGATAGATGCGAAAGATACAGCAGATTTTGTTGGCTCTTCGTTCCAAATTGCATAATCAATTAATTTCCCCTTTGTTGAATTAATTAATTGCATTAAAGCGTAAATCGACGAAACACCACAAATTTTCCATTTATCATGGTCAGCAATAATTTTTTCAAAAAAAGCTACTCTGTTTCCCTCTTCAATCGAACGAATGAGTTTCCTATCCTCTATCTCAAGCTGTCCGAGAAGAGGTTCAGCATCAAAGTCATCGCCAAATTTTCTTCCAATATGAGCGAAATCCACACTTGCAATGAACATCACTTTTTTATTCGATTGCTGGATAACTCCGTTAAGCGATCTTAGAATATTATTTATTTTGTCATTTTCAGGTAATTTGCCATCCAAAATAAATTCATATGGAGAACCAACAAGTATAGGTAAAATTTTGAAATTATTTTTAAAATAATGTTTAAGCAACACTACTTGATATTCAACTGAATGCTCAAATTTATTAGAAAAATCGTCAATTGTAAGTTTTTGTGAGCATTGTTCTTGCAAACTATTGAGTATTTCGAGGTCGCATTCTACTATTCCGAGTGGCGTTTGGTAATGTTTTTGGGAGAACATAAAATAATCGGACGAGAAACGATGCGAAGTACCTAAAATCACAAATAAATCATATTCATTTTCAGAAATCGAACTGTATCCTTTTGCATATACATCCGTTGATAAATGACCTAATGAAAAATCAATATGAGGAAGAATTAAGGCAGCAGGTTCAGTATCGAATTTAATATCATTAAATTTATTAAAAAATTTCGTAGCAAAAGAAATAAATTCCTCAGGAGATTCGGGATAGGAACTATTTGCTGTAAGCATAGGACGAAATGGTTCTTTTGCATATTTTTCTTGAACATCATTTAATTTCTGAAAATAATTCGGAGAAATCAAATAACCGTTTTCATCCAAAAAGCTTAAAGAATCTACAAGCAACTTGTATATCTCTTCGTCGTTCAGTTCTATTTTTAACTGCTGATAAGTAAATGCACCATTTAGCGAACGAAGCAAAATATAAAAATCCTTTGTCAGCATCAAATTTTGATTTGCTATACCATATGGATCTTGTAAAATAATATATTTTTCATCATCAATAATTGTTTCAACTGTATTGATGTCATATCTCAATGGTGGAATAATTGTATCGGTCATAAAATCACAAAATGAAGCTCAAACAAAACACTAAACAAAAGAATAACATAAGAATAGAATTTAATGCAATTAGTAAATTAAGTTCTTTGCCTGACTTGCGTGTAATATCAATGATTAATTTTGCAGCAATAGGAAGACTAATAAATACTAATAAAAAAAGAAAATTGTTTGTAATGTAGGATAATACTATTGGTGGAATGTAGCTTAAGAATACTAATACCTTAAACAGCATCAGAGCATTCTTTCGCCCAATTTTAACAGCAAGCGTAATTTTACCAACCTTGCTGTCGGTATCAATATCTCTAATATTATTTATAGCTAATAGGTTAACAGAATGAAAAGCCGGAGGTAAAGATGACATAAGAGAAATTAGATTTACCTCTTTTGTGAAAATATAGAAAGTGCCATTTACTGCAACTAATCCAAAAAAAATAAAAACAAAGATTTCGCCAAGACCTTTGTATGCAAGCGGATAAGGACCGCCAGTATAAGCAAAAGCAAAAAACAAAGAGAGAATTCCAACGATCAAAATATAAATATCTGAATACTCAACAATTTCAAGTCCTATCGTAAATGTAATAATAGTTAAAAAAATTGAAACAAGCGACATTTCATTAGGTGAAATAATTCCAGATGCAACCATTCGTTTCGGACCAATTCTGTCAATATTATCAGCACCACGCTTGAAATCATATAATTCATTTAAATAATTTGATAATATCTGCATAAAAGCTGCACAAATCAAAATAAGAACGAATATTTTAATATCAATATAACTATATTTTGACGCTGCAGCTGTACCAATAAGAACTGGAACTGTACTTGCAGCAAGAGTTTTTGGTCTCGTTGCTATTAGAAATGCTTTTATTTTACTTAATGCATTCATTATTACATCTTTTCAGGTGCAGAAACACCTAAAATATTCAATCCGTTAGCGAGAACATATCTTGTTGCTTCGCACAAAGCATATCTTGCAGAAGCAATTTCTACGGAAGAGCCAATGATTCTACAATTATGATAAAAAATATGGAAGGCTGAGGCAACTTCTTTCAAATATTCGGCTAAAATATAAGGTTCAAATTTATTCGCAGCTTGTAAAACTATGTTTGGGAATTTATAAATGTGCTTTATTAGACTTTGTTCTTCTGGATGTATTAAAACTGATAAATCAGGATTATTAATTATCTTATGATTTTCATTTTTTATTTTGTCAATAATAGAACAAATACGGGCATGAGCATATTGGAGATAAAAAACAGGATTTTTTTCACTTTGTTCTTTTGCAAGAGACAAGTCGAATTCCAAATGTGTATTTATACTTCTCATCAGCAAGAAAAATCTAACAACATCAGCACCAACTTCGTCTATTAACTCATCAAGTGTATAACTTTTGCCTGTGCGTTTACTCATTTTCACTTGTTCACCGTTTTCAGTCAGAGTAACAAATTGATGAATAAGCACTTTTATTTTATCAGTATCGTATCCCATCGCTTTCAGTGCTGCAAGAACATCTGGATATGTAGCAATATGATCGGCACCGAATAAATCTACAATTAAGTCGTATTTTCGTTCTAATTTTTCTCGATGATAAGCAATATCCGGCAAACGATAAGTTGGTTCGCCCGTAGATTTAATGATAACTCTATCCTCCTGTAATCCCATCTGAGATAAAGCTAACCACAAAGCACCATCTTTTTCATAAGCTAAATTGCTACTCTTAAAATAGTCGATTACTTCCTTAATTTTGCCATCTTTGTATAAGCTATCTTCATTAAAATAAACGTCTTGCTTGATGTTAAGTTTTTCAAGAGTAGCTTTTATCTTTTGAAAACACCAATTTTCACCAAATTTTCTGATTTGAGATAAGTCTTGAAAATCTCCTGTTTTCAACCTTTCACCGAAAGAATTATATAAATCGGTTGCAATTTCTTTAACATAATCCCCATGATACCCATCTTCTGGAAAAGGAAAATCTTTATCAATAAAAAGTTGCATATATCGAGCATAAATTGAATCGGCAAGCAACTTCATTTGATTGCCAGCATTGTTGAAGTAGTATTCACGAGTTGCCTCATATCCGATCCATTCAAGTAAATTGGCAACAGTATCTCCAATGACTGCGTTTCTCCCATGCCCGATATGAAGAAGTCCGGTAGGATTGACACTGACGTATTCAACATTAGCAATTTTTCCACTGCATACTGTACTTTTACCAAAATTTTCTCTTTGAACTAATATTTCTGAGAGCAATTCTGTCCAGTATTTTTCAGTTAGTTTGATATTAATAAATCCAGCCCCAGCAATGCTAATACTTGCTACTTTTTCGGGATAATATTCTAAGCTATTAATTATCTCATTTGCAATTGCAACCGGTGATTTTTTCATTTGTTTAGCAAGCTTCATTGCCACATTTGTTGAGAAATCACCGAATTCTTGATTTTTGGGTTCTTCAAAGTACAATAATTCAGTTCCCTCAGCACCAATTTTATCTAATGCATCGGAAAAAATATCAAATAAATACTTCATTATTCAATTTCTCCATTCGATGATAGGAACAAATCAAAGATTTTCGATTGATCGAGTTTTTTTAGCCTTCCAGATTCGCCCAACGTATAGAAAATTCCATCAGCCCAAAGCTTTTCAATTTGATAGTATTTTCGAGATTTATCAAGCATTATGTGCGCTATCACATCAAAAAAATCGACAAGCACCCATTCTTTAGCCTCAAGTCCCTCGCTACGAGGTTTATCTAATTCAACAAGGTTGCAATATTTATAAATCTCATCAATAATTGCTCCAACTTGCGGCTGAGAACTACAACTACATATAACAAAAAAATCAGTTGGTGCCGTATCTATTTTTGTAAGGTCAATAACAATCGTATTTTCTGCGAGTTTATTATCACAAATCTTTGCAAGCATTGTTGCAAGTTGCTTTGAAGTTTTGGGCTTTGTGAGTTTTGCCAATTTACCACCTAAGATATTAAACAAAAAACAAAAATAGCAAAAAGTTAGTTAATATTAAAATCAGATAATTACAAATCTTAAAGGTAAATCAATAGATTTTGAAATTCCTATACGTTTAGTAGCCATAAAATCAGGTTTGCAACCATCATCGAGTAAAAAAATATTGCTCTCGTTGATTATTTTATAATTATCATAAATTGTTATTCCTAACGCCTGGGTTAGTTTTCCGGGACCATTACACAAGATTTTCAAATTTTCAGTTTTGCGATTAAACTTCATTATTTCTACACCCAAAAGAGGAATAATTGAACGAATTAATACAGCCGCGCCAATATTCTCGCTTTCGGAAACTATGTTCATACAATAATGGACACCGTAAGAGCGATAAACGTAAATAGTGCCTCCATTAGCAAACATTGCAGCATTTCTTTGCGTTTTACCACGGAATGAATGACTAGCCTCATCATCTTTTGCAAGATATGCTTCAGTTTCAGAGATTCTTCCACCAAGCAAGCAACCATTACTATCAACAATTAATAATTTCCCTAATAAAAATTGAGCTACATATTCTGTATTTTCTAAAAATTTTTCGCTTTCAACTAATTTGCCTATTGCATTTAAGGATAAATTTTTATTAGCCATAATCTTAATAATAATTCAATAAACACGAGAAAAAAACACCCCAAAAATAAATAAAGTTTATATTCAGTATAAATAATTTTTTGAAAAGTGATATAATCATTTTTTTCTAATGAACTTATTTGATTATAGGTTTCTAATAATTTTATTTCGTTTTCAGAATTAAAGTAACGTCCTCCGGTTATGTTTGCGATTTCTTTTAATGTTTTTTCATCTAAATGAATATCCACAGATATCAATTCACCTGAACCATCAGCATATCTTGGAACTAAGGCTTTGCCAGTTGTACCAATTCCAACAGTATGAATTTTTATATTTTTCTCTTTGGCAATTTCAGCAGATTTAATAGGAGTAATCAGACCACTATTATTCACCCCATCCGACAGAAGAATAATAATTTTGTTTTTAGCATTTGAGTTTTCTAACGAGTTAATTGCAGTTGCGATACCCATTCCTATTGCTGTGCCATCTTGTAAAATTCCAGGTTTCACATTTTTAAGTTGAGAAATTAAGTAGTTTGTATTTTTTGTCAGCGGACATAATAAAAAACTTTCGGCAGAATATAAAACAACACCTATTCTATCCTGTTTTCTTTGCTCAATAAATTTCGAAGCTTTGTCGATTGCAACATTAAATCTATTAGGAGAAAAATCAGTTGCCAGCATAGAACCGGAAATATCAATAACAAGAACAATATCATTAGGTATGATTTGTTTTTCAATAATAATTATCTTTTTAAACGGTTCAGATAAAGCCAAAATAATTAAGGAAATTAATAAAATCCTTAATAAGTAAATAAAATATAGTTTATAGTTAAGTTTATGCTTCTTACTATAAAACATGATACTTGGTAAAACAACAGCACTTTTTTTTGATACAAAAAATAGGTACAACAGATACAATATCCAAGCGACAGGTAAGAGAAAAATGAATTCAGGATATTTTAAATCGAAATGCATCATTTTGTATACTTACCAAATATTCTGATTAATTCCTTTATCATTAAAATAACTTCGTCTTTTGAAATTTGCCCATTATTGTATAATATAAAATCTATTTTATTTTTTATATCAATAAAAATCGTTAAGTCATTTATTTCAAATCTATTGCTTAATTCCATCTTAATATTGTTTGTATTTATCTCAGATTTGTTTAATCCAATTTCATCAGTAATATAATTGAGCAGAACTCGATTAATCGAGATAATCAATTGATTTTCAGGATGATTATTAGCATCATTTAATAATATTTGCAATATTTTGACATGATTGTTTTTAGTTTTTATTTTATTAAGGTATTTTCTCATTATTGGAGCAACTAATAATAATAAAAAAACAAAGAATAATATATATAAGTAACTGTTATTATGATAAATTAGCGTATTTTTTTTGACAAGAATACTATCAAAAAAATTATAAGACGGCTTATTTGTATCAACTATCGGATTTAAGTATAGAATTTTTAATGGATTTGTTGTTTCAATCGATATATTATTATTGCTATTGTTCGTAAAAATAATCTTAGTTTCAGGAATAATATAAGTTGACTCTACAAAAGAAGTAATAATATCTCGATTTGCTATCTTCAATATTCCAGCATCATAAGTCGTGTCAATTTGCCGTTTCAGCAAAATAACGTTATCTGGATAATTAATATTAGGTATTTGAGCTGAATAGTTTTGAGGTAGCTGAATAAAAAGTTTAATTTCGGCATGCGAACCTATCATAAGAGAAGTATCAGAAACAAACAGTGAAGCATTGCCGGCAAAAATTATCTCTGAGCAAATAAATAATAAACAAATAAACAAAATATTTAGTCGAATTCTCATAATCCTTTGAAAGTTTTCAATTTAATTTTCTCCAATAACGTAATAACTCTTTTGTACGGTTTTAAATTCAAATAATTTCGCTTTGTGATATTAGAAGGATAATTATAATATTCTTCGATGATTTCATCTCTTTCAAATTTTGCTATTCTTTTCTCAAGTACTTCATTTAATTTAGTTTGATTAGAGAAACTTATTATTTTAGTGGTAGCTTTTATATATAAATAATTTTGGAGATTATTTTCCTGAAAATCGAACCAAGAATAATAAATGCTTGTATCACTATTAATATATTTTCTTTTAGAATAATTATAATAGTTTTTCGAGATATAATTTACAATGCCATCATCTCCATAAGAAAAAGTGATTGAAAAATACTCCATATCTGGTTGGGTATACAAACTATCTTTAAATGGGATCAGCATTCGAACATTATTTAACCCATCAGTTTCTACTTTAAAAAAAACTCGCTTGAATAAGGTATCTTGTTTAAATATTTGTTGGACTTTAGGAAAACCTCTTTCATCCAATATTGTGTGAATTCTTTCTATTAGCATTCCAGTTTCTACTTTATCTTTCTGTCTTTTAATTTGTCTTCGTTTAGAAGTTAACTTTTTGGGTTCGTAGTATTTTGCATATTCTGATAAAAATAAATACGGTGCTATGCATCCTTTATACCGCGTCATAGTATCAGGAAGCACGAGATATAAATATCTTTCAGTTATTTTGTTGCTATCAGAATTAATATAATATTTGTTTTGAGAGTAATGGATTATTTCAACAAATCTTAAATAATCGTCCTTATCATAATGATAACTCTCAACATAAGCCACATTGCTATCAATAACTTTACTTTTGTTAATTAAGAAATAATTTTTGGGAGAATATTCATAAAAGTATTGTTCCACCAAGGAATCGTTTTTAAAGATTTGTTCAGAACTTGGAGTTGTCCACTCATTAAGAGTGATTTGTTTCGTGATAACATTATCACTTGATTTTACTTCGATTAAACAAGGAAAAAAATCATTCTCCTTTTGATAATAATAAAAGGCAGTGTCAGTTCTATTGACATCTAAATATTGAGTAATTTGTTTAGTGATACGAAATGAATATTTTGAAGGACCTTTAGAAACAAAATAGAAAATACTATTGTTTTCCTCACAAGAAGATAAAATTATTAACAAAATAAGAAAAAGATAAAATTTCATTTTTATAAAAGCGTTTTATATCTCGTTAGAATTTGTTAGATTAATTTAATGAAAATTTGTTTGTAAATAAAAACAAAAAGAAAGTGATATGACATCTATTCCATCATATTTGAATCAATTATTAACTAAACATTTATCTAACCAACTTTTTTGCATTTGGGTAGAAGGAAACAAAGTTGCCCTTAAAAGTGGAATACTTGAAACAGTTCTATCAGATAAGATAATATTGAAGTTAGATGGTGAAGCGGCAAAAACGCCATTAAATTTTTTTGAAAAAGACAAATTGATAATGCTTAACATTTATAACCTTAATGGAATTGATTTAATAAAAGCAAAAAAGCCTTTTAGTTTAGACGACAAACTAAAAGTCAGAGAAATAAAAAAGCAAATTTTACAAAATGTAAAGACTTCGCTTGGCAAAGAGGTCACGGTTGTATATAAACTTGGTGATAAGATTGCTCTAAACAGAGGTATTTTTGCCAACATGGGCATTTCAGGAGTTGTTATAAAACCTGCGCCTTTCTATAATACTGAAGAAAATATTTTTTACAGAAATGTTCTGCACATTTACAATAGTGAATTTTTTGATTTGCTCGAAGTTAAAATTGCTCAGGGGAAATAAATGGTCTGGTTCAGTAAATCTAAATCTTCTAATGAAATTGTTGAATTAATCGAAATGCCAGATGGTCTCTGGGCAAAGTGTCCCTCTTGTAATGAGACAATCTACAAAAAAGAGCTCGAACTTAACTTGTTCACTTGTTTCAAATGCAATCATCATTTTAAAATTAGCGTTAATGAATATATCGGTTTAATTATCGACGAAAATACATTTAAAGAGTTCAATATTAATTTAAAAGCAGTTGATGCAATTAATTTTATTGACAGCAAACCATATATTGAAAGAATCAAAGAAGCGAAAAATAAATCAGAGTTTGAAAATTCTATCATATGTGGAACAGGAGATATTTTTTCTCACAAAGTAGTTTTTGGAATAATCAATTCATCGTTTCTAGAGGGTTCTTTGGGAAGTTTAGAAACTGAAAAAATTTATCGTTCAGTTAGATTTTCTATAGAAAATAGAATTCCTTTTGTTTTATTATATAGTTCATCTGAAAACAGAATCCAGGAAAGTGCGATTTCACTAATGCAAATAGCCAAATTAACATCTATTTTTAATGAGCTTAAAAACGAAGGTATTATTTGTGTTTCTATTCTCACTGAACCAACTGTTGGAGAAACAGCTTTTGCACTCGCAGTACAAGGTGATATTATTATTGCAGAACCTGGATCAACTCTCGGATTATCTAGTAAAAGTAATTTGGAACAAAAATCAAAGAAAAGGATATCCGATAAATTCCCAAAATCTGACTATTATTTTAATTCCGGGCAAATTGATTTGATAGTAGATAGAAAAAAACTCAAATCCACTATCTCAAATATTATTGATTGGTATAATAAATAGTTTTCATCTATGGATTTTTTTGTAGAACTTGAAAAGTTTTTCGGCAGTGAACTTTTTGGACTGGTAATAATGCCAGTTTTTATTGTATTAGCGAGAGTTACAGATGTAAGCTTAGGAACTCTGAGAATTATTCTTATTGCCAAAGGTTACCGAAAAATAGCACCGATGCTCGGTTTTTTTGAATCATTTATCTGGATACTCGCTGTTAGTCAAATAATGAAAAATTTGGATAATTTATATTATTTTGTAATGTATGCTTCTGGATTTGCTCTTGGCACTTATTTTGGGATGTACATTGAAAGCAAGCTTTCATTAGGTGAAGTAATTGTAAGAATAATCACAAAATACGATGCTTCAGAATTAGTTTCCCGATTGATTAGCGACAATTATAATTTAACAACAATTGATGCCGACGGTCAATTTGGAAAAGTAAAAATAATTTTTATGGTATTAAAACGCGAGTATCTTAACGAAGCCCTTCAAATTATTAAACAATACAATCCAAATGCTTTTTATACCGTTGAAGATGTCAAATTCGTTCGTGAAGGCTCTCTTCCTGGTATGAATAACTATCCTTTCAGAGGCAAAAAAGATAAAATTAATCGTGCATTTTCAATGAAAAAGTAGTTAATTATGAAAATTTTTCTCATTGGTCCAATTAATTCATCATTCGTTCAAAATGATATTAAGATATTAGGTAAAGAAAATCAATTATTCCTTGAAAATTCAGCAATTGGTAGAGGAATTAGAGGAATTTGGAACTTACTTCTTCTAACATTAAGGTCAGTTTTCAAAACGTTTAGAAGTGAAGCGATTTTTTGTTGGTTCGCTGATTATACGACATTAATTCCATCATTGATCGCAAAAGTTTTTAGGAAAAAAATTTATGTTGTAGCTGGTGGATTTGATGTCACAAATCTTCCTGAAATTAATTGTGGTGCAAGGTTACGCCCATTCAGATGGTTTTGCGTAAAAAACACTTTTCGTTTAGCCGATAAGATTTTCCCAGTTTCAAATTATGCAAAGAAACAACTTCTCAAACTGACCAATGTTAATGAAAATAAAGTAAAAATGATTTATAACTGTATAGATATTTCGTCATTTGGGAAAGAAACAACTAATTCTAACAGAGAATTCGTTCTTACAGTTTCTCAGGGTGATCACTGGATAGAGTACATTCGCAAAGGAACTCAAAAATTTATTGAAATAGCAAAGGAACTTAAAGATACTAAATTTGTTATTGCAGGACTTCGTGGTGAAGCTTTGCAACTTGCAAAAAAAGACGCCAACAATGTATCAAATATTGAAATAATTCCTGGACCTCTGAATCTTTATGAGGAAATCGTACCATTATATAGAAAAAGTTTTGCTTACTGCCAATTTTCTATTGAAGAGACGTTTGGAGTAGCTGTCTTGGAAGCTATGATTTGCGGCAGTTTGCCAATTGTGTCAGAAGGTGGTGCTTTGCCAGAAATCATTTCAGGTAGCGAAGCAATTGTTGCACAAACAAAAGAAAAAATTATCAATGCCATTTCAAAAGCAAAAGAACTGTCGAATTCTGAAAGAAAAAAACTGCAAGAGTTTGCTTATCGCTACGATATTAGAGAACGTGAAATTGTCTTGTTGAATGAAATCGGGAACAAATAATGAGAAATTGGCTTATATCAACTGAAAAAAAACAAACAGAATATTATGATGGAATTGAAATTCACGCAGATATAGGTTTGCACGAACAAGCGTATGAGTTCTTTACAAAATATGTTGAAAAAGGAACGAAAGTACTTGATATTGGTGCCGGAGCAGGTGCTTTCTCCAAAAGACTATATAACAACGGTTATAATGTTGAAGCTATCGATGTGGAAACATTCGAATGGATACCCAAAGAGATACCATTCTTAAAGTTAGATTTGAATAAAGGACTTAAAAGCTCTGTCAATAAAGCATATGACGCCCTATGCTGTCTTGAAGTAATTGAACATTTGGAAAATCCTTGGGGGTTTCTCCGTGAAATCAATAGCATTACAAATATTGGAGGGAAGTTACTTTTAACAACACCTAATATCACTTCATTTTGGTCCAGAATGTATTTTTTAAGATCAGGGCATTTTCACGGTTTTATGCCTTATGATTTGAGCTATGGGCATATAAACCCACTATCTGGCTATGAAATTGAACTTATTGCAAAAAACACTGGTTGGAAAGTGCTCGAAATCCGACCTGGTGGATATTTGCCAATTTTTGACTTTTCCGAATTTAAACCCAAACTATTATTTTCAAATTTATTCAGATGGATTGCTTATATTATTTCTAAAGGACATAAAAAAGGTTGGGTATTAATGTTTATGCTCGAAAAAGTAGATGAAAGCAAGAATGTTTATAAGCCAGGTATATACAATTATTAATTTCCTTTACTATTTTTCATTATTTAAAATTAATTTTAAAATTAACATTCGTTTTGTAATTTTAGATAAATGTTTCCGATTACTTTGTAAAAAATGACCTACTCACATTCAAACATCGCTAATATTTTCAATTCTAAAAATTTTGCTGATTTTTTGGAATTCCTCCCTTATGGAATTCTTATTTACCAATTCACTGAACCTGAGACTTTAGAATTAATATATAGTAATAAACTTGCTAGTGAGATACTGCAAATAGATTGTGAGAAATTGATAGGTAAGGATTTCAATTACATTTGGAAATATTCAGATTTTCCTGAATTAAAAGAAAAATTTCTCAGTGTTTTTAAAATTGAAAGTATAAGGGAACTTGATGATATCCATTATTTTATCAATGGATTTAAAGGTATCTTTAAAATTAAACTATTTAAATTTGAAAATAACAAGTTATGCGTGATTTTTGAAGATCTCCATAAACAAAAACAGATAAAAGAAAAATTAGAAAAACTGAATGAAAAATTTGAGCAATTAATAGAAAATTCATACGATGCAATATATATATTGGAAGGAAGGCGATATAGCTATGTAAACCCTCAATTTATTAATCTATTAGGATATACTCTTGAAGAAGTAACTTCACCTGATTTTGACTTCACTGTCTTGCTAACAGAAAAAAGCAAGGAAATTGTTGAACAACGTTTTAAAGCACGATTAAGAGGCGAATATGTCCCAAACAAGTACCAAACTCAGCTATTATCAAAGTTCGGTGAAATAAAAGAAGTAGAAATTTCTACTGTTTCGCTTTCTACAGCAGGCGAGGTTGCTGTAATGGGCATCATTCATGATATTACCGACAGAATTCGCTTAGAAACCGAATTAGTTAATTCATTAGAAACTTATGTTGGAATAATAAATAGTTTAAATGAGGCTGTTTATATATTAAACAAAGAACATAAATTTATTTTTGTAAACAAAGCAGCTGAAAGATTCTATGGTTATAAGTCAGAGGAAATAATTGGCAAAACTCCTGAATTCCTATCAGCAGAAGGTAAAAATGATTTAGAAGGTGTGAAAAATTTAATCAATTTTGCATTTGAAGGACAAAGTCAGCAATTTGAGTTCTGGGGCAAACGAGCTGATGGAAGAATCTTCCCTAAAAGTGTAGTCTTATCGAAAGGATTGTTTTTTGGTGAAGAAGTTGTAATTGCAGCTGCTCGCGACATTACTGTTAATAAAATATTGGAAGAAGAAATAGTAAAAGCAAAAGAGAAAGCCGAAGAAAACAACAGATTAAAGAGTGCATTTATTGCTAACCTTAGTCACGAAATCCGTACTCCACTGAATGGCATTATTGGATTTGCGAATTTACTTTCTGAGCCTAATCTGTCTGACAAAGAGAAACTGGAATATACAAGTTTATTAAATAAAAGTTCTGAAAGACTATTAAAAACCGTTAATGATATCATTGAATTATCGAAAATTGAAACCGGACAAGTAGAGATCTCTTATACTGCATTTAGCCTTAGCAGTATAATAATTGAACTATATGAATCTTACATAATTAAGTTTAAAGAAAAAGAAATTGAGTTGAAATATTTTATTGACAAAGAATTAGAAAATATCATTATTCACTCTGATGAAAGAAAATTATGTACAATATTAGATAAATTAATAAGCAACGCATTAAAATTTACAATAAAAGGGCACGTAGAATTTGGGTGCTGGAAAAAAGGCTCAATTATTGAATTTTTTGTTGAGGACACAGGAATAGGAATCTCTGAAGAACATCAAGAAAAAATATTTGATGCATTTGTACAGGAAGACTCTACTTTTACAAGAAGTTACGAAGGAGCTGGTATAGGACTCACAATTGCGAAAGGATTGGTAGAATCTATTGGCGGGAAAATGCACTTAAAATCAACTAAGGGAAAAGGAAGTAGATTTTATTTCACAATTCCATTCGAAAAATTATCTTTATCAGATATTGGTCAAGAAAAAAATTTGGAAATATCTGAAGACAACACATCGAAAAGAAAAGTATTAGTCGCAGATGATGATTTAACCAATATTACTCTATTAGAAAAGATATTATTAAACAATTTTCACGACATCGAAATTGTTAAAGCAATGAGTGGAGATGAAGTTGTAGAAAAAGCCAAGTCAGCAAAAAATTTAGTTCTTATTTTACTGGATATTAAAATGCCAAATATAGATGGAATAAAAGCTGCAAAAATACTGCAAGAAAATGGTTACAAGGTACCAATTATTTTCATCACTGCTTCTACTTCTTTAGAAGATAAAGAAAAAGCTTCTGAAGTTGATTATTATGATTATATCTTAAAGCCAATTGATGTTTTTGATACGATAGAAAAAATCAGACATTTTTTATAAAAATTTATTAATAATTTACACGTTAATAATTTTCAATTTCATATTATTTTTGTTTAATAATTAGTGAATAATAAAATGGCAAAAGAAGACATACAAAAGATAAGTGATGAAAAACAAAGAGCTGTGAAATTAGCTATCGAACAAATCGAAAAGAATTACGGCAAAGGCTCTATAATGAGATTGAGCGACAGAAACGTAGTTCAAGTGGAAGCAATTCCAACAGGATGTCTGTCGCTTGATGCAGCTATCGGGATTGGAGGAGTTCCAAGAGGAAGAATAACGGAAATTTTTGGTCCTGAATCATCAGGTAAAACTACCATCTGTTTGCATATCATAGCCGAAGCACAGAAAAGAGGTGGAATAGCGGCATTTGTCGATACAGAACACGCTCTTGATGTTAAATATGCTGAGCGTCTTGGTGTGGATTTAAACAATTTGCTGCTTGCACAACCTGAATTTGGTGAACAAGCTTTGGAAATAGTCGAAACGCTTGTTAGAAGCAATGCAATTGATGTAATTGTTATTGACTCTGTTGCAGCACTCACTCCACGTGCTGAAATCGAGGGAGAAATGGGCGATGCACAAATGGGCTCTCAAGCAAGATTAATGTCGCAAGCAATGAGAAAATTAAATGCTGCAATTGGAAAGACTAAAACTACAGTAATTTTCACTAATCAGCTCAGAAGCAAGCTTGGAGTTATGTATGGCAATCCAGAAACTACTACTGGTGGCAATGCTTTAAAATTTTATGCTTCGGTTAGAATAGATATTCGTCGTAAAGAAGTTATAAAAGATGGACAAGAAGCAATCGGAAGCAGAACAAAAGTTAAGATAGTGAAAAATAAAGTTGCTCCTCCGTTCAAAGAAGTAGAATTTGATATTCTTTATAATGAAGGGATCTCTAAGATTGGTGATTTGATGGATGTTGCAATAGAACACGGAATAATTACAAAAAGTGGTTCGTGGTTCACTTATAAAGATGAAAGAGTGCAGGGACGTGACGGTTTGAAAAAAATATTATCAGAAAAGTCTGAATTGATGAGCGAATTAGAAGAAAAAGTAAGAAACGTATTAAATAATAATCCAGCTTTTTCTAAAAATAATACTAAAACTGAGATAGAATTGTAAAATGAAATTTGAAGAATTAGAAGAAATAACTCAGGAGAGTATTTTTGTTGAATCTTTGCTAAATTCTCCTGCTAAATTAAAGCTTCTTACTGGCAATATTGGTTTAGATAAATTAATAAAAAACAAAGATTTGCATCGTCCGCAGCTTGCCTTGGCAGGATTTGTTGAGCTCTTTAATCATAATCAAATTCAAATCATTGGAAATACCGAGTATTTTTACTTAAAAAGTTTATCAAAGCAACAAAGAATTAACTCAATAAAAAATTTGGCTCAATTCGATATACCCTGTGTGATTATTACCAATGGTCGTGAACCTTTCCCGGAATTTTTACAAATTGCAAAAGAACACAACATACCTGTTTTTTCAACTGATTACAATACAACAAAAGCATTTAATCTATTATCAGAATATTTAGATGATCAATTTGCTCCACACGTAGTTGTTCACGGTTCTTTCGTTGATGTTTACGGTGTAGGAGTTCTATTTATTGGAAAAAGTGGGATTGGAAAAAGTGAAATCGCTCTTGATTTAGTTGAGCGTGGTCATAGACTTGTTGCAGACGATATTGTAATGTTAACAAAGAAGCGCGAAACAATAATAATGGGAACGGGGACAAGTTTAGTCCAACACTTTATGGAGATTCGGGGTTTAGGAATAATTGACATCAGGCAAATGTTTGGCATACGAGCAATTCGTTTTCAGAAAAGACTTGAGATAATTGTTGAATTGGAAGAGTGGTCTCAAAAACAAGAGTATACAAGAACAGGTTTGGACGAGACTTATGCTAACATTATGGGTGTAGAAATTTCTATGGTAAAATTACCAATTATTCCGGGTAAGAATATTACAGTAATTGCAGAAGTAATTGCCATAAATTATTTATTGCGAACATACGGATATAATGCCGCTAAAGTATTTACAGATAATCTGAAAGATGCTATCAAAAAACGTTCTGCCGGACCCCAAAGGAATTTTCAAGATAAAAGACTTATTAATTATTTCCAAGGCGATAATGAATAATTGAATGTATAATTTCGAGGTATATTATTTATGAGAAGATTCTTTTTGTTACTATTCTTTTTTTTAATTGAATTACATTTTAGTTTAAATGCCGCCTCCCCTGTAAAATTAGTTGCAAAACCTTCTAAATTAGAAGTCAAAAAAGGTGAAAAATTCGATGTTCAACTCACAATGACTTTTGATGGGCATTGGTATTCATACTCGCTCGTTGAAGTTATTGGTCCAGATGGATTGGGTCCAATGCCAACTGTAATCAGTGCCGAACCAAAAAATTTAGTTGAAATTATTGGAAAAGTAAAAGAGCCAAAGCCTAAAAAAAAGTTTGATAAAGCATTTGAAATCGAGGTATTATACCATAAAGGTACAGTAAACTTTATTGTTCCTTTAGTAGCCAAAAAAGATCTTAATTTCGCAAAAGATAAAGTAAAGATTATTGCAAATATGCAACTCTGTGAAGAAGAAAGGTGTTTGCCACCTGAAGATTATTCTGCAATAGTTTCAAATGATATCTATGCAAGTAGCGAAAAAGAAGTATTGGAAAATGAAATAGATACAGTATCAAAAAATATAGTTGAGAATCCATTAGACACAGTAAAAGAGAACATTACAGAAGTTGCTGCTGCAAAATCACAACCAAAATCTGAGTTAGAAAAAAAGAAAGAGCAAGGAATATTGTCATTCCTGTGGTTTTCAATGACAGCTGGAGCATTGGCACTTCTAACTCCTTGCGTTTTCCCTATGGTGCCTATTACAGTATCATTTTTTACTAAGAGAGCTGAAAAAAATAAGGGTAAAGGGCTTAGAGATGCATTAGTATATGCATTTGGAATTATTTTCACTTTTACAGGACTTGGTTTCCTATTTTCAATATTATTTGGTGCGAGCGGAATACAGGATTTCACATCTAGTCCTTGGGTAAATTTTGTTATCGCCCTTATTTTTATCGTATTTGCATATAGTTTATTTGGAGCTTTCGAACTTCAAATACCGACATCAATAACGAACAAACTTAATCAAAAGAGTATGCAGGGAGAAGGTATATTTAGTGTAATTCTGATGGGACTAACATTCTCGTTAGCTTCTTTTTCCTGTACGGGTCCGTTGGTAGCAGCAGCTTTGGTAAGTGCTGCATCAGGTGAATGGTTCTACCCAATCATTAGTATGTTAGGATTTTCTACTGTTCTTGCAGCTCCATTTTTCTTGCTTGCATTATTTCCTACCGCTCTTTCTTCTTTGCCTCGTGCCGGAGGCTGGATGAACAACATCAAAGTTGTGCTTGGTTTTCTTGTAATCGCAGCAACACTTAAATTTTTGAACAATGCTTTTGCTGACTGGGGAATTGGATTAAGCAGAGAAATATTTATAGCGATATGGGTAGCCTGCCTTTCCCTTGCTACTCTTTATATTCTCGGCATATTCAAAATGTCGCACGATGCCCCAATCGATTCAGTTAGCCCAACTCGTTTAACTTTTGCAATATTATTTGCAAGTATTTCATTGTATGTTGCAACGGGATTTTTCAGTTCTTCGATGGGTTTCCTTGAAGCATTTTTGCCAGCTCCTGAAACAACTTCTAATGTAGTAGGCACAGCCCAAACAGAACAAAAATGGTTCGACAATATAGAGCAAGCAAAAATTGAAGCAAGAAATTCTAATAAGCTCATTTTACTTGACTTCACAGGTAAGCATTGCCCAAATTGCAGGCTAATGGAAAGAAACATATTCACATTACCAGAAGTTGCTGCAAAACTGAATGAACTTGTAAAAGTTAAATTAATAACAGATTTACGAGAAGAACCATATATTTCAAATAAAAAATACCAAATGGAACATTTTAATTCAGTTGCAATTCCATTTTATGTTTTGATGAATGCAGATGGAAAAGTTATAAATCAAATTGCCTTCACTACTAATAAAGATGAATTTCTTAAATTTTTAAATTCAAAATAAAATGTCCGTTCAAAACAAAAAAGAAAGGCTGGGTTGGTATTTTTATGATTGGGCTAACTCAGCCTTTCCTACAACTGTCATAACAGTTTTTTTAGGACCATATATTACTTCTATCGCAAACAATGTTGCAGTCAATGGACAGATTAATGTTTATGGGTTAGAAATTGCAAGTGGTTCATACTATCCATACTTAGTCTCGATTTCTGTTTTCTTGCAAGTATTTTTTCTCCCAATAATTGGAAGCATTGCAGACAAAACAAAAGCAAAAAAATTAATTTTAGGTGTCGCCGCATATATTGGAGCATTAGCAACATTGAGTTTATTTTTTTTGGACGGAAACAGATATGTCTTTGGTGGCTGGATGTTTGTAGTTGCAAATATTTCTTTCGGTGCTTCCATTGTTGTATATAACTCAATTTTAAATGATATTTCTACAATAGACGAACGCGATGAAGTTTCGTCGAAAGGATGGGCATTTGGATACATCGGTGGTGGTTTACTCCTACTGATAAATCTCGTTTTCTTTAGCAATGCTGAAAGCTTTGGAATAAGTACATCTGATGCTGTTCGTATTTGTCTTGCTTCTGCTGGAGCTTGGTGGGCAATATTTACTTTATTTCCATTATTATGGATAAGAAATTATAAAAATCAGATAAACAAACGAGACAAAAGTCCAGTAAAAATATTAAGGGGCGGTTTCGAACAGTTCATTGATACATTTAAAAATGCTAAAAAATATCCAAGAACACTGTATTTTTTGATTGCATATTTGATGTACAACGATGGTGTGCAAGCAGTAATAGCCCTTGCAGCACAATTTGGACAAGAGGAACTTGGTTTGGAAATGTCTTTTCTAACGTTTGTAATATTGATTGTTCAATTTGTTGCTTTCGGAGGTGCATTACTATTTGGCAAACTTGCGAACTATTTAGGAACTAAAAAAGCATTAGCAATAAGCATTATTATCTGGATTTGTGCAATTATTTTTGCATTCGGTTTTTTATTTGGTAAAACTGAGTTTTTAATCTTAGGTCTGACAATTGGATTAGTAATGGGTGGCACTCAGGCTTTGAGCCGCTCACTTTTTTCAAAAATTATTCCAAAAAATCAGGAAGCAGAATACTTTAGTTTCTATGAAATAAGCGAACGTGGAACAAGTTGGCTTGCTCCATTGCTTTTTGGTTTGGTGTATCAATTTACTTCATCTTATAGGCTGGCAATATTATCACTGCTATTATTTTTTATAATAGGCTTATATATGCTATTACGAGTAAAATTAGATAAAGCAATAATTGATGCTCAATCATAAACTTATCTTAATATTTCTTCCAAAGCTACTCGTGCGTCGGTTTGTTCATCTCTATATTTCACAATAACGGGTGTATAGATACCCAATCCATAATTTTCTGCAAAGTAGCCTTTAACTTTTCTGCTACCTGCCACAACAACAGCGGAGCGCGGCACTTCCAATGGTTTGTCGTTTGAGCCCTTTATAATACGATTATGAACAATGTCGTATATTGGAGTAGATGCAGTTAAAATAACACCTGATGCAATAATCGCGTTCTGTCGAACGAGCACCCCTTCGTAGATACCACAATTACCACCGATGAGCACATTATCCTCGATTATCACCGGACGAGCTCCAATTGGTTCAAGCACACCTCCTATTTGAGCTGCAGCACTAATATGAACATTTTTCCCGATTTGAGCACATGTCCCAACAAGTGCATGAGAATCAACCATACTCCCCGAATCGATGTAAGCCCCGATGTTTATATACATAGGTGGCATACAAATCACACCATTCGCAATGTATGCTCCGGTTCTAATGGATGAGCCACCAGGAACTAATCTAATATTATCCTCGAGTGAAATTTGTTTTAGTGGTAAAGTATGTTTGTCAAAAAATCGAAATTCATCAGAAACAGATATTTCTATCAATTTCCCATATCGAAAGAGTATAAGAATGCCCTCTTTCACCCAGGTATTTATTACCCATTCTTCATTAATTTTTTCAGCAGCGCGAATTTTGCCTTTGTTTAAAAGGTCAATAAATTCATCGGCAAATTGCTGAAACTCTAAATGTGAACAATGCTCATAATTTAGTTTAAGATGAGCAATTTTCTCTTCTAATGTATTCATAAGTAACTCTATTTAAGTATTGAGATAGCTTCTTCAATATTGTTATATATGCGAAGAACCTTGTGCAAATGGGTAACTTCAAGTAAATACTTAACTTTCTCAGGCACATTTACTAAAGCAAATGAAATATCGGAATTGCGTAATGTGCTCATTGTCCCGACAAGCATACCCAAGCCTGTGCTATTAATAACTTCGACTTCGCACAAATCAGCAATGATAACACTAACATTCTGCTCTTTACATTTTTGTATAGCAAGATTGAATTCTAGCGCATCATTTCCACCAAGAACCTGTTTTTTCAATAAAATTTTTGCGATTTTCGCTTCTTCAGATAAAAATTCTATGTTATATGAATTATCTTGGTTCATTACGCAATCCTGTTTAAGTTATTTACTCAATAATACAAAAAAAAAATTTGCGTTCAAAATACAATTTGAGTAATTATCATTTTATCTGATAAATCGTAAAAAATTATTAATTTGCAAAGTTATATTTTGCAATTTTGAGGTTAATAATGGCAGAACAATTAAACGAGCAAGATTTAAGACGTTTTGAAGAACTCGAACTGCTTGAAAAAGCAGGAATTGAGGTTTACCCATATAGTTTTAATAAAACACATTCTGCAAAATTTATCTTAGAGAATTATAAGGACGAAAAACCCGATGAATTATCAAATGTCGGCGTTGCAGGACGTATTTCTGCAATAAGGAGAATGGGAAAAGCAAGTTTTTTTCACATTGCAGATGAAACCGGTAAAATTCAAATTTATATGAAAAAGGATGATTTACCAGATTTTTACGAAAACACAAAATTACTTGATATAGGCGATATAATTGGAATTGAAGGATTTGCATTTAGAACCAAAACTGGTGAAATCACTATTCACGCACGAAAAGTATCTCTACTTGCAAAATGTTTGCGAACTTTACCTGTGGTAAAGGAAGAAATTGACGAGCAGGGCAATAGAATTGTATATGACGCATTTGCTGATAAAGAGCTTCGTTACCGCCGTAGATATGTTGATTTAATTGTAAATCCTGACATTAAAAATACATTTGTTAAACGTTCAAAAATTATTTCTTACATTCGAAAATTTTTTGATGAAAAAGGTTGGTTAGAAGTTGATACACCAATTTTGCAAACTATTTATGGTGGTGCAACAGCGAGACCATTCATTACACATTTGAATGCTTTGGATATTACTTTATATTTAAGAATAGCAGTTGAATTATATTTGAAACGTTTGATTGTAGGTGGCTTTGAAGGAGTTTATGAAATTGGCAGAAACTTCCGGAATGAAGGGATGGATAGAACTCACAACCCTGAATTTACAATGTTAGAACTTTACGTTGCATTCAAAGACTACAACTGGATGATGGATTTAACAGAAGAATTGATTTCAAAAACTGCATTAGAAGTAAATGGCACTTATGAAGTAGAATTTGAAGGAAAACTAATTAGTTTAAAACCACCGTTTCGCAGAGCCAAAATGTTTGATTTGTTCAAGCAATATACAGGATATGAACTAAAAGGAAAATCTCGTCAAGAATTATTTGAAATAGCAAAAAAATTAAACGTTGAAATAGATAAAGATGCCTCATCAATGAAAATACTTGATGAGATATTCGGTGCAAAAGTTGAAGAACACCTTGTTCAGCCAACTTTTGTAATAGATTATCCTCTCGAAATGTCGCCACTTGCCAAAAAGCATCGCAGTGAAGAAGGTCTTGTTGAACGCTTTGAATTATTTGTCAATGGCAATGAACTTGCAAATGCATTCAGTGAACTTAACGATCCCCGGGACCAGAGACAGCGTCTTGAAGAGCAAGCAAGAATTAGAGCAGCAGGTGATGAAGAAGCAATGGTTGTTGATGAAGACTTCTTATATTCGCTTGAAGTTGGTATGCCACCAACAGCTGGGTTGGGCATTGGGATTGATAGGCTTGTAATGCTGCTGACAGGCGAAAGTTCAATACGTGATGTCATACTATTCCCTATGATGAGACCTGAAAAAAACAAATAAAAATGGATGATTATTTTTCAATAAAAAAGAAACCCAAAAGTTCGTTAATTATTCATATCGGGCTTTTTGTAGCAACTTTTATTACTTGCTCGATTGCAGGAGCGCAGTGGGCTAATGTAGATTTCACAGAAGTATTGAATTGGCATTATGGTATTACTTATGCTGTATTAATTTTAACTTTTTTGTCTGCCCACGAATTTGGGCATTATTTTGCAGCAAAATATTATGGTGTTGATGCAACTCTACCGTATTACATACCATTTCCAATACCAATTACAATTAATTTCGGAACTTTTGGTGCAGTAATTAAAACACGTTCACCGCTTCCTAATAGTAAAGCACTTTTTGATATTGGCGCGGCAGGACCAATTGCTGGATTTATTGTTTCGTTAATTTTTCTTATTTATGGATTTGTAACGCTCCCACCTATTGATTTTCTTTATTCAATCCACCCAGAATATATCACTCTTTATGGAGGAGAGATTCCCAATAAGAGTTTATTTTTCGGAGATACAATACTTTTCTGGTTGCTTGCCAAATTATTTGCTAATCCTAACGGATTTTTGCCACCAATGAATGAAATATATCATTATCCTTTTTTGAATGTTGGATGGTTTGGATTATTTGTTACTACATTAAATATGCTTCCTATTGGACAGCTCGATGGCGGACATATTACATATGCAATGTTTGGAAGAACAAAACACGCAAAGATTGCACGTATATGTTGGGGAATATTAATTATTTTGGGAATATTTTCACTCTTTGGTGCTTTGTATGAAGCTCTGAAAGTTGATAATCCTAATAAATTAATTATCTGGTTTCAAGAACTATTATTGCCAATACTTTCATTTATTGATACAAAAGTACCTTTTATTTTCAAGTCATGGTTTGGGTGGCTTGTATGGGCATTGGTAACAAAGTTTTTTGTTAAATTAGATCACCCACCTGTTCTCCAAGAAGGAGATATTGGTGTTGTTAGAAAAACGATTGGATGGATAACTATCATTATTTTACTTCTTTCCTTTTCTTATAATGGAATTTATTTTATAGAATGATAAACATTTTAGAAAACATATCATTAAAAAGATACAACACATTCGGAATAGACGCAAAAGCAAGATATTTCATTAAAGTTCATAGTATAGATGATATATTTGATTTATTGCAAACCAAGCAGTTTCAGGAAAATCGCAGGATAATTCTTGGAGGTGGTTCGAATTTACTATTTAGGAGTGATTTCCAGGGACTTGTTATTTTGGTCGAAATCAAAGGTGTTCATTTCGAAGGTTCAACTAAATCAAATACAATTTTGAAAGTTGCTTCAGGAGAGAATTGGACTGATTTTGTTGAACTATGTGTGAAAAATAGATTGTATGGATTAGAAAACTTAGTGTCCATTCCGGGCAAAGTTGGTGCTGCTCCTGTGCAAAATATTGGTGCTTATGGTGTAGAACAAAAAGATTATCTTCACAAAGTTGAATACATAGATTCAACAACTGGTAATATTGAAGTTGTGGATAAAGACGAATGTAAATTTGAATACCGTAGTTCCGTTTTTAAAGGCAACCTCGAAGGAAAAGCCATTATTACAAACGTATATTACGAACTTTCAAGAGAGTGGAAACCCAATATCAATTACAAAGATATTAAACAAGAACTCGACAAATTTTCATTTGTCAAGCCTGATGCTGAATATGTACTGAATACTGTCAAAAGAATTCGAAAAAGAAAATTGCCTGATCCGTTGGATATTGGAAATGCAGGTAGTTTTTTTAAGAATCCGGTTGTTGATGAAAGTCAATTTTTAACTTTAAAAGAAAAATATCCGGATATTCCTTATTTTCTGTCGAACGATAAATATAAAATTCCGGCTGCATATTTAATTGAAAAATGCGGTTGGAAAGGTCGGAGTGTAGGGAATTGTGGAGTTTATGACAAACATTCATTAATATTAGTTAATTACGGAAATGCTTCAGGAGAAGAAATATATCAACTTTCAGAAAATATCAGGCAATCTGTTCAGGAGCAATTTGGGATATTGCTTGAAAGAGAAGTCATTGTTGTTGAATAATTATCTTACATTTTTTTCAATTGTTCAAGATCATCAAAATGAAAGCGAGTTTGACCAATAATTTGATATTTTTCGTGTCCCTTACCTGCTACTAAAACAATGTCTTCATTTCTCGAAATATTTACAGCATAACGAATAGCCTCAGCACGCTCAGCAATTTCAACTACTTTAGACTTATTATCTTCTGCTATGCCATCAAGAATTTCCTTTCTGATATTCGCCGGATCTTCTGTTCGCGGATTGTCGTCAGTTATTATTACAATATCTGCAATTTGAGACGCTATATCACCCATTTTAGGTCGCTTCGAACGGTCCCGGTCTCCCCCACATCCAAAAACGCAAATTAGTTTAGAATTACTATACCTTGTGCTTTGAAGAATTTCCCGGCAAGTAAGCAACGCTTTTTCAAGAGCATCCGGAGTATGGGCATAATCAACTATACCCACTGCACCTGTTCGCAACTGAATTGAAGACATTCTACCTTCTGCCGGCGAAACTTCTTTCATTGCTACAACTATATCATCTGGATTGTAACCAAGCTCGATGCAAGAGGCAACTGAAAGCGAGGAATTATCAATATTAAACTTCCCTAAAAGTGATGTATTTATTTCTAAGTTGAAAATATTAGTTGAGAGTTGGAAAGAAATGCCATTTCGCATAATTTTTTCATTATGGATAACATATTTATTCGAATTATTCCTCCCAACAAAAGAAATATTTCTGGATTGACAATGAGAAACCATAAACTTAGCCCACTCGAAATCACCTTGCAAAATTGCTATAGCGTCTGGTTTTAAATTGTCAAATAGAATCTTTTTAGCAGAAGCATAATTCTCCATATTTTTATGATAATCTAAATGGTCGTGTGTAAGATTTGTGAAAACTGCTAAATCAAAGTCAATACCAAACACTCTCTTTTGTTCTAATGAATGAGATGAAACTTCCATAACAACGCATTGAACTCCGTTTGCCGCCATTTCTTTAAAAATACGACAAAGTTCAAACGATTCAGGAGTTGTATGAGTTGCATTATAAAAACGATTCAGGAAAAAAATTCCCGTTGTTCCGATAATCCCAACTTTAAGTCCCATCCTCTCTAATATTTGAGCTATCAGATAAGTAGTTGTTGTTTTCCCATTTGTTCCGGTTACCCCAATCATTTTCATAAAACGTGTAGGATCATCAAACCACCAGTGAGAAATTTCCGCGAGTGCTTGCCGTGAGCTGTCTACTTTAATAAAAGTAACATCATCGTATGAATCTGGCACTTTCTCGCAGACAATAGTCTTGCATCCTTGTTTAATTACATCAGGAATAAAAGAATGCGCGTCAACCTTTGTGCCTTGCATAGCGACAAAAAGAGTATCAGAAGAAACAAGTCTGGAATCATAACTAATTGAAGAAATACTTCTATCAACTAAATTTATTACTTCACGATAAGAGATTTTTTTTAGTAAGTCAGTTAGCTTTTTCATAATAATTTCAATTAATTCAGAAAATATTAATAAATTAATAAACAAAAATAGTAAAAATATCTGAAAAATGAAGAAAATCCTAATTATTCTCATTACAGTTGTCTTAACCAACAACAACTTATTTTCGAGCTACATTTCTAATGATTGGAGAGAATTTAAAGAAGATTACCGCCAATTATTTAGAAATGTCTCTAACGCTCAAATTAAAGATTTAGCAGTACCATCTGCAATTGTGTTGAGTACTTTGCTTGCAGCTCAATACGATGAGGAGATCAGGAATATATTTAAAACAGTTGAGGATGATAATTTTAATCAATTTCAAATAATTGCTAATCAACTGGGGGAACCTATTTCTTTCTGTGTATTTCCTGGAATAGTTTACAGCACAGGTTATATTTTCAACTCAAAATCAACAAGAAAAACCGGTCGCCTTTTGTATGAAAGCGTTTTGTTAAATGGATTGATAACGACAGTATTAAAAACAAGCATTGGAAGAGCCAGACCATATGTTGAATCAGGTAATTCACGTTTTGAGTATTTTTCATATGAAGATGATAGTTTTATGTCCCTGCCGTCTGGACACACTTCTATGGTATTCGCAATGGCAACAATATTATCCTACAGAAGTAAAAGTTCAATTTTACCAATAATATATTATGCAATAGCAGGCTCAACAGGAATGGCAAGGATATATTTTGATAAACATTGGTTTTCAGATGTTATTGCTGGTGCAATGGTTGGAACAGCCTCATCATTACTTATTATTAATGCAGAAAAAAAACGTAAAAGCAAAGATGATACTTTTCAAATACCTATTATTCAATTCAAAATTGATTTTGATAGAATAAAATTTTGATATTTTTGATATTATTTTGTCAAAAAAAATTGACAAAAATAATTCGAAGAAATTACAACTTTAGCAAATTCACTTCATCAACAAAAACAGTTTGTTTAAGTCTATACAACGCGAGAACAATAGCAAGACCAATCGCAGCTTCAGCCGCAGCAATTGCCATCACAAAAAAAACAAACAACTGACCAAGAGTGTCGCCAAAAAAAATTGAGAAGCTTACGAAAGTTAAATTTACTGAATTCAGCATAATTTCGATAGACATAAATATAATAATCGCATTTCTGCGAGTAAGAACACCAACAGCACCAATGACAAACAATATTGCAGAAAGAACCAAATAAAATTCCAAAGGTATATTTGTAATGAGCATAATATTCCTCTTTACATTAATTTTCGTTTTGCAAGTAATACGGCACCAATTATTGCAGCAGTAAGCAAAAGCCCTATAGCTTCAAATTGAACTATGTAGTTTGTAAACAACGACCGTCCAATAGCTTGCACAGTAGTAAAATTCAAATTATACACTGGGAAAGAAGTAGGTTCAGGATACAGATTAATAAACGCACAAATAATAGCAAATCCAAAAATTCCTGCTAATATTATCCCACCGAAATTATTTATTGTTATCTTCTTTTCAAGAGATTGATCCTTGCCCAAGTTAAGAAGCATTATCACAAAGACTACCAAAACCATAATTGCCCCAGCATAAACCAATATTTGCATTACGGCAACAAATTGAGCATTAAGAGTAAGATAAAGTCCTGCCAACATAAAAAAATGCACTACTAAAGCCATTGCAGACCTGATAGGATGCTTTGTTGATATTGTTACAATTGCAGAAGCAATAGCAAAAACCGACAATATGATAAAGAAAAAATAGTTCAAATCCATCATTATTATATTTAAGTAATCATACAACTGTTCCAATCAGTAATACATAACGAACTGGCACAATTATTATTTTTATTTATAAGTTCAAAAAAATTGCTTGTAAATCGACAAATATTATTTTGAATAAAAAGAAAAATTCTTTAAATTAAGGCAGAATCTATTTTTTTCAACATTATTAAGTTGTTTTCCAATAATAAGGTTTCTCTATGTCCCTATTAAAACAAAGACTTGGTGAAATTCTACCAAAACAGGTAGAAGAAATCAAACATTTTCTAAACGAGTATGGAGATAGAATTGTCTCCGATGTAAAGCTAGCACAGGTTTATGGTGGATTAAGAGGAGTAAAAGCATTAGTATGCGACACCTCCGAAGTTCCGCCTGATAAAGGTCTTATAATACGTGGAATTCCGCTGAAAGATTTAGTAGATAAGCTTCCAGAAGAGGTATTTTGGTTATTGCTTACGGGCGAATTGCCAAATGATACCGAGTTGCGTGATTTACAGAACGAACTATTAGCACGTCAGAGAGTTCCAGACTATGTTTGGAAAGTTATCGACTCAATGCCAGATAATTCACACCCAATGGCAATGTTCAATACTGCAATACTTGTAATGGAGATTGAGTCAGAATTTGCAAAACGATATTCAGAGGGATTGCCAAAATCCGAGTATTGGATACCTACTCTGGAAGATGCATTAAATATTATTGCCAAACTTCCTGCTATTGCGGCTTACGTTTATAGAAAGAGATTCAATAAAGGACCACGTATCGAGCCTGCTGATAATTTGGATTGGGCAGCCAATTATGCTTATATGCTTGGAATTGACGACCCTAACGGCGAATTCAGTAAATTAATGAGATTATATCTAACATTGCACTGCGATCACGAAGGTGGAAACGTTTCGTCATTCTCTGCTGCTACTATTAATTCCGGATTGTCTGATTTGTATTATGCTCTTTCAGGTGGATTGAACGGGCTTGCTGGACCGCTCCACGGGCTTGCAAATCAGGAGTGTTTAGCTTGGATACTTGATACAATGGAAAAATTTGGTGGGGCACCTACCGAAGAGCAACTTGAAAAATACGCTTGGAATACTTTAAATTCAGGCAAAGTAATTCCTGGTTATGGACATGCCGTTCTTAGAATTACTGACCCAAGATTTGAAGCATTCTTGGAATTTGGCAAAAAATATATGCCGAATGATCCTGTATTCAAAACTGTTGCAAGAGTATTCAACGTAGTGCCAAACGTATTATCGCAAGTGAAAAAGATAAAGGACCCATGGCCAAACGTTGATGCAGGTTCGGGTGCATTACTTTATCACTATGGGATACACGAATTTAGTTATTATACTGTTTTGTTTGCCGTATCGCGAGCTTTAGGCATTTGTGCACAAAATATTAT
>JAOAGZ010000026.1 GCA_026415495.1 Eximiradius proteiniborus
AGATTATATTGATTACAATATCGGTGGTGTAAGCGACCCCAAAAAACTTCACGATTTTGCTGTTATCTACAAAAAATATCAGGAATTGCTTTCCGATAAGTTTTTAGATAGTCCTCAATACTTAATTGATTTAAATGACTTTTTTCAGCAAAATATTTCTTCAGAGTTCCCGCTCGACAAATTTTTCGATCCTGATAGTGTTATTCTGTTCGATAAATTTTCAGAATTTAAGCATCCACAGGCTACGTTCCTTAAATTGTTAAGCCAAAGCACCACCCCCGTTGCAATTAATGTTGATTTCTCCCCAATCAATGGACCTCTTTTCGGCAATTTAACCGAAACTATTTCAGATATACAAATAAACTCATATTCTTCTATTTCATATTTAGATGTTAATGAAAAATTGACCGTTGAAGATGAAATTAATCTTCCTCCATCTCAATATCTTCGCAGACGTCTTTTCAATAATGAAGAATATCACGAAATAAACTATAATAAACTTAATGATACTATTAAAGTTATCGCTTGCGAAAATCAAGTTGATGAAGTGAATACAATTGCTAAGTTAGTTCATTATCTCATTGATCAAGGCTATGATCCCACAGACATTGCAATTGTTTCTCGTAAGCCCGAGCTTTATTCCCCTCTTTTCCGCGAAATTTTTGCTTCAAATAATATTGAAAGTTTTATCACTGATAGATTCGACTTATCTGCTTCCCAACTTGTCATTACATTTTTTAACATAATTGATTTAATAATCAACAATTATAAAAAGTCTGATCTGAAAAAAGTGTTACAAAGCTTCTATTTCAGAACTTGGGCTAATTCATTTATTGATGTCGAAAATCTACTCGAAGTAATAACAGAAGTTCCTTTCCTCGGTGGCACAAAATCCAATGGTGCTGAATTCTGGTGCGAAATGCTCTCATTCAATATTAAATATTTCGAAAATTCACTATTAGCTGATGATAATGAAAATTCTGATTCCTACCATACTCAAAAGAAAAAACAAAAATATGAAAAAGCTTTGGTTGATTTTCGAAAACTTGTCGAAATTTTTTCTTTCGAAAACCGCGATTACTTCCCTCAAGAAATATTGTCTCTTATCAAAAATCAAATAATTAACAAATTAAATATTAAAGAACAGCTTATCAATAAACTATCAGAGTTGAATCAAAACAAATCCAAAATTTCAATTCTGAACTATATCTTCCTTCGCGATGAAATCGAAAAAGATGTTGCTGCTGTTAATTCCTTCGTCCAACTTGTGGATGAATATTCCAAAATTCAGTCAATCCTTTATCCACAGCAAAAAATTAATCTAAGCGAATTTATTGATAAAATTAAAATTGTTGCTCTCAATACAAAATTCAATATCAAAGAAAGTGCGGACCGTGGTGTTAAAATTACTTCTATCGAGCAAATAATCGGTATTCCTTTCAAAGTTGTTATTCTTTGTGGTGCAGTTGATGGAGATTTCCCGCTTGCTTATCGTTCCGAGAACACATTAGGCAAAATTCTTCCCAAAAGTGAATTGCGACACCTCGAATCCGAGAGAATCCTGTTCTACAAAACATTAACCAACAATGCTGAACTCTTCGACAATGGACAATTCAAACTCTTTATTACTTACCCCGAATTTTTTGACAGAGAAGAACAAATAATGTCCACATTCATTTCTGCTTTGCTCAATGTTACTTCGCTCGCTAAATCAAACAAATTCTATAAATTATCCACCATCAGAAAAGCAATCGCATCCAACTCCATTGCTCCACAAATCAGTCAGCAACTTAAAGAAATCCCTTTCATCAACTATATCTCAGATAGAGGTGAACTTATCCGCAAATTTGCTGCGGGCGAGTTATCGCAACCTGAAATAATTAGCCTTATAGATGTCGAAGCTTTACGAAAAGAAAATGAAAGAATTGAAAAATATTTATCCTCATTAGATGATGAAACTACTATCTTTGGAAGCAACTTGCCACCCGATTTGCTGAACTTTTTATCGGAATATAGCAACAAAACCTATTCTGTTTCCGAATTTGAAACATTTCAAAAGTGTCGCTACAATTACTTTTTACGTTATATACTTGGAATTCGCGAACGAACCGACGAAACCGAAGAAATTTCCAATATTGAAGTAGGTAATCTTCTTCATCGAATTGTTTATAAGTTTATGACCTCCATCAAAAACGAACTTCCCAATTCAATTTTTTATGTCAAATTAGATGAAAATCAAAAGGATAAATACTGGAACCTACTTGTTAATCTTGCTAAGCAGGAACTTGAATTTTATAAATTCTTCGACTACGAATATCACGTACTTACTAAATTTCTAATAGGGGAATTCGGCAATAAATCACCAAAATTTTCTTCTTTCACTCAGAACAGAGGTTTGCTCTATTTATGGCTCGAACGCGAATTGCTATATCAGGCACATACAAGGAAACTTTATCCTGCCTTTTTTGAATTATCTTTCGGAAGCAATAAACGAAAAGACTTTCCCGTAACGATAGATGATATTAAAATACGTGGCAAAATTGACAGGATTGACCTCCACGTAAACAAAAGTGTTTTCTTAATTGTTGATTATAAAAAATCTTCTCCCAAGAAAATTAAAGAAAACGCAAAAATTTTCGGAGATCAATTCCAAATCCCTGTATATATCAAAGCGGCTGAACAAATTTTGCCAGCTCTCTCAGGTGTTGCTTCATTAGAACCTGTTGGCGGTGCCTATTTCTGCTTTACTCCTGGTTCGGATACCAAAAAAAACAGTTGCAATGAACAATTGGAAAAAATAAACAAAACAACATATTTTCCTTTAATTTCTACGGAATACAATTTCCTTGATAATGAGGATGAACAAGCTGATGAAAAATCTATCGCTGATCATATAAACTCAACAATTGAGCAAATTAAAGAAATTGTTCAGCAAATTTCAAAGGGACTATTTGGCGAAAAAAACAATCGCAATCAAAAAATCTGTGAAAATTGTAACTACACTAATTTGTGTAGAATAAACAAACACGAAATTTACAATAATGGAAATGAAAATGAAAACGAAAACGATTAATTTCCCAACCGGAAACAATTTTTCTGCTGTTGTATGCTTGAATGCTAATCTTCCTGATAAATTTGTATTTGATATGGTTGCCAATCTGCCGTTGCTTGTAGCTGATGGAGCTGCAAATAATATTTTGGCTCTTGGTCTGGAGCCTACAAAAGTTATCGGCGATATGGATTCTCTTCTCAACAATAATCAACTTCGTATTCCACAAGAAAAGTTATTGATTATTCCCGACCAGGAAACAAACGATTTCGAAAAAATACTGCAATATTGCATTCATAATAATTATCAGGACTTGCTGATTTTTGGTTTTCACGGTGGCGAACTTGAACACACTTTAAATAATTGGAGTGTTCTCAAAAAATACTGCAAACAACTCAATTTGTGCATATTTGATAACAATCGCTATGGAATCCCAATTTCCGAACCTGTTGAACTCTTCGTTAATGTCGGGGAAATTATTTCTCTTATTCCTCAACCTATGGTGCGGCTACGAACTCACAATTTAGAATGGGAGCTTAATAATGAAGTTCTTGAACTAGGCAAACGTGAAGGTGCTCGAAATGTTGCCGTCGGCGAACATTTAACTCTTGAAGTGCTCGAAGGCGAATTGTTACTCTTTATAAATCATAGACTTCCGATTGCACCCGTTTTCTCTTCTCCTTTTTAATTTTGGAAAATAATATTTTTATCTTTATTTTTGTAAGTTATTTTTGAACGGGCAATATAAAATGATGAAAATTAGGATACACGGAATAAAAGATGGTATTCACGAAGTTAACGAAACCGTTCCTGTAAGCGAAGTTGATGGAATGCTGCCCGAGTTCTTTGGAAATGTGTCTTTTATCGGTAAGCTTCGAAAAATTGGCAAACGCTTTACTATTACTGGCTTTGCTGAATGCCAGATAAAACTTATCTGCGATTTGTCCCTCGAAGAATATACCGATACTATCTCGTCGGAAATAAATGTTTCTTTTATTGCTGATACCGAATTGTTCTTGTTGAACAAAGGTAATTATGACGATCCCGATACTGAAAGAGCTGTCCACGAAGATGACGAGTTTTTCGATATTTCCGATGATGTTCGCGAGCAATTGACTGTTTCTATTCCAATGAAACGAATTGCTCCTCAATATCGCGATAAGACTTTTGCGGATTTGCACCCGGAATTTTCTGCTGAAATTAATGATACTATTTCTGATGAAAAAGTACAAATCGATGAACGTTGGAGTGCTTTGAAAAAAATTAAGTTAAATTAATATATTCTTAAGGAATTTTATTATGCCAAATCCAAATCGTAAATTTTCGAAAACTAGAAGAGATAAAAGAAGAACACACTACAAAGCAGTTGCATCGCAAACTGTTGCGTGCCCAAATTGCGGCGCTATGAAACTCTCTCATTCAGCTTGCCCTGAATGCGGTTACTACAACGGCCGTAAAATTGTTTAATTGCTTGTGGTGCTGTATCTTTTAATATGACTGGAAACAGTAAAAACAAAATTCGAATAGCACTCGACTCTATGGGCGGTGATTTTGCACCTGTGAATGAAATTCAAGGTGCATTTTTGGCTTACAAAGAAGTATCTGATTCAATTGACCTTGAATTGGTCTTCGTCGGAAACCAAAATAAAATCAATGATGTCCTTGCCCAGGTCGATTTGCCTAAAAGTGCTTATTCCATTATCCATACCGATGATGTAATTACTATGCACGACGACCCTGTTTCAGCTCTCCGAACTAAACAGGGTTCTTCGTTGTTTGTTGCTGCAAAACTTCACTCGGAAGGTAAAGCCGACGCTTTCGTTTCTGCGGGTAATACAGGCGCTATGCTGTCTGTATCCACTATGCTTTTGGGACGTATTAAAGGTGTTTCCCGCCCAACTATCGGTGCAATGATGCCAACTATATCTGGTCGTCCTTCTTTTGTTTTAGATGTCGGTGCTACAATCGACCTTCGTCCTCGTTTCCTTTATGAGTTTGCTGTAATGGGTAGCACTTTCCTTCAGCATTCTCTTGGTATTGAACGTCCATCTGTTGCTTTGCTCAATATTGGCGAGGAAGAAACAAAAGGTACTGACGCTATCCGCGAAACTTACCAACTGCTTTCTAAAAGTTCTCTTAATTTTATTGGTAATATCGAAGGACGTGATATTCTTACCGGTGCTGCCGATGTCGTTGTTTGCGATGGCTTTACTGGCAATATTGTACTAAAATTAGCAGAAAGTTTTATCGGTATCCTGAAATCAAAAATCAAAGATTATTCTTCAAGAAGCATATTCAATAAATTAAAAGTTGGTATGATGGTGCCAACCTTGAAAAATATTCTTTCCGAGTTTGATTATCAAGAATATGGTGGAGTGCCTCTCTTGGGTGTTAATGGAGTTGTCATCATCGGCCACGGCAAGTCCTCGCCCAAAGCAATAAAAAATATGATTATTCGCTCTATCGAATTTTCATTGAACAATATTAATAGCAAAATTGAAAATGCTTTGCAATTGACATAATATTTTGACTAATTTGAGATTTGAATATGACTGCAACAATTTCTTCCATAGCTCATTATCTGCCACCAGATGTTTACGACAACTCCTACTTTGAGAGCTATCTCGATACAAGCAACGAATGGATACTCGAACGCACCGGTATCCACCAAAGACGTTTCGCTAAATCTGGTGCTACAAGCGATCTGATTGTTCCTGCTGCGGAACAATGTATTGCCAAACGTGGCATTTCCAAAGATGATATAGACTGTGTTATTGTAGCTACTGTTACTCCGGATCATTTCTTCCCATCTACTGCTGCTGTAGTCCAAAATAAACTGGGATTGAAAAACGCCTGGGGGTTCGACCTCTCAGCTGCTTGTTCCGGATTTGTCTTTGCTCTTACTACTGCCGCTGGATTGGTTGAAAGTGGCGTCTGCCGCAATGTCCTTCTTTGTGGGGCAGATAAAATGAGCTCTATTGTGAACTTTCAGGATCGCAACCAGGCAATTCTTTTCGGTGATGGTGCCGGGGTTTGCCTTATTGAAAAATCTAATGACGACTCGATGGGTGTGCTTGACCATATTCTGCATCTTGATGGTTCTGGCGGACAATACCTGCATATGGTTGCTGGTGGTAGCTTCAAACCAGCTTCAGCAGAAACTGTTGCTAACGGCGAACATTACATTTATCAGGATGGAAAGAACGTTTTCAAATATGCTGTCGTCGGTATGGCAGAAGTTACTGTCGAAATTATGAAACGCAATAATCTAAAAAGCGAAGATGTTAATTGGCTCGTTCCTCATCAGGCTAATCTTCGTATTATTACTGCTACTGCAGAACGTATGGGATTGTCCCGTGAACAAACTATGGTTAATATTGATAAGTATGGCAATACTACTGCTGCCACAATTCCAATCTGTTTATCCGAATGGCTCGAAAAAGGCTTACTAAAAAAAGGTCATAATGTTATTTTGGCAAGCTTTGGGGCTGGATTTACTTGGGGTTCTGTTTATTTAAAATGGAATATGAATGATTAACGGAGGTATTATGAAAACTGCTTTGCTCTGCTCGGGTCAGGGGTCGCAATATGTTGGAATGATGAAAGATTTATTTGATAATTCAAATATAGCTAAAGAAATCATTCAAAAAGCAGACGAAATATTAGATTTCTCTCTTTCTGAAATTTGCTTCAATGGCCCAATGGATGTTTTGAAGCAAACTCGTTTCACTCAGCCCGCTATTTTTCTGCATTCAGCTGTTCTTTATGAATTACTGAAAGATAAACTTGTCTTTGATGCAGTTGCCGGACATTCAGTTGGTGAATATGCTGCTTTATATATAGCTGGTGTAATTGAATTTGAAGACGCTATTCGCCTTGTTTCTCTTCGCGGACAGCTTATGTATTCCGCTGGTGAAGAACTTCCCGGCACTATGTTTGCCGTCCTCAATCTTGATGATGATAAAGTTATCGAAGTGTGCAATAAACTTAATCAAAACGACAACGATGCTGTGGTTGTTGCTGCTAACTTTAATTCGCCAGGTCAGGTGGTCGTTTCTGGCTCACGTGATTATCTCAGAAACAATGTTAATGCATTCAAAGAAGCAGGTGCTAAATTAGTTAAAGAATTAGTAGTTAGCGGTGCTTTCCATTCTCCGCTTATGAAACCTGCCCAACTTGAACTTGAAAAAGCTATCAATACTATCGAGTTCAAAAATGCAAAAGTTCCTGTTTATTCTAATGTGTATGCTAAGCCCCTAACAAACGCCGATGAAATTAAAAATGCCCTGATTGCCCAACTTACTGCTCCTGTGCTTTGGACTCAGTCTCTTCGTCAAATGTTCGACGATGGTATTACCCGCTTTGTCGAACTTGGCCCCGGTCAGGTGCTCCAAGGGCTTGTCAAACGTACATTAGAAAATGTTGAGATTTTAGGTTACGATAAATTTGATGATTTGCAAAAGTAAAATTTTTAGTATATTTAACTTTTTAATTTGTGGTAATTTATGCAAAGATTTGAAAATAAAATAGCAGTTATTACTGGCGGTTGTCGGGGCATAGGGAAGGCTATTGCTGAAAGATTTGCCCGCGAAGGTGCTTTCGTTTATGCACTTGATTACCGTATTCCTGATGAAAACGAAGTATTCATCGAAGATGCTGCAATTCGCGATAGAATTGTTCCTATGCAAGCCGATGTTACTTCATTCGATTCCATTCAGAAAGTCGTTGATGATATACTTGCTAAATCATCGCGTATTGATATTCTTGTCAATAACGCCGGCATCACTCGTGATAATCTTCTAATGCGTATGAGCGAAGACGAATGGGATGCTGTTCTGAATACCAACTTGAAAGGTGCTTTCATCTGCACAAAGGTTGTCTCCCGTCCTATGATGAGCCAACGCTACGGAAGAATTATTAACATAGGTTCAGTTGTCGGCACTATGGGCAACGCTGGACAAGCTAATTACTCTGCTTCCAAAGCAGGAATGATTGGCTTTACCAAATCTATTGCTCGCGAACTTGCTTCTCGCAACATTCTTGTTAATCTTGTTGCTCCGGGATATGTTCGCACCCCAATGACTGATAAATTAACTGATGAGCAAAAAAATGCTTTCTTAGTTAATATCCCTCTCAAACGTGTTGCTGAACCAGAAGATATTGCTGCAGCAGTTACTTTCCTTGCAAGCGACGACGCAAGCTATATCACTGGTCAGGTGCTTCACGTCAATGGCGGTATGTTGATGGAATAATTTCCCTTTTTTCTATATTTTTTTATGTTTAACTTTTTTTTAGGAGTTCAAAATGGACGAATTAAGAGCAAAAGTAAAAGAAATTATTGTAAAAAAACTTGGTGTCGAAGAATCTCAAATCACTGACGAAGCTTCATTCACAAAAGATTTGGGTGCTGATTCATTAGACACAGTAGAACTCATTATGGAATTCGAAAAAGAATTCAATGTTCAAATTGAAGATAGCGAAGCTGAGAAAATCCAAACTGTTGGCGATGTTCTCAATTTCCTTTCTTCAAAAAAATAATTTTGTATTGTTAAATTAAAACATACGGCGGAGAGTTATGCCGAAATATAATTTCCCACGTGTTGTTATTACAGGAATGGGTGCCGTTACTCCTATTGGCAACAACCTTGCTGAATACAAGCAAGGTTTGCTCGAAGGGCGTAGCGGTGCTGCTCCAATCACACGTTTTGATGCATCAAATTTCGATACGAAATTCGCTTGTGAAGTTAAAAACTTCGACCCACTTCAATACATTAATCGAAAAGAAGTTCAGCGAATGGATATGTTCACCCACTTCGCTATTGCCGCCGCCGCTATGGCTATCGAAGACGCCAATTTGGACGTCGAAAAAATCAATCGTGAGCGCGCAGGTGTAGTCCTTGGCTCCGGTATCGGTGGTATGTGGACATATCATTATCAACAAGAAGAACTTTATAAGCGCGGCGGAAATCCTGATAGGATTTCTCCTTTCTTTGTGCCAATGCTTATTTCTGATATCGCTGCCGGACACATTGCTATTCGCTGGGGACTCAAAGGTCCAAATTATGGTACTGTATCTGCTTGTGCTACTTCTTCTCACTCGATTGCTGATGCTTTGATGCTATTGCAACGCGGTGATGCAGATATTATGATTACTGGTGGTAGTGAAGCAGTTGTTTGTCCTATGGGAGTTGGTGGTTTTAATGCTCTTAAAGCTTTATCCACTCGCAATGATTCCCCGGAAACAGCCAGCCGTCCGTTCGACCGCGACCGCGATGGCTTTGTTATCGGTGAAGGTGCAGGTGTCCTTGTCCTCGAAACATTAGAACACGCTATCAGCCGCGGCGCTCGTATCTATGCTGAAGTTGCTGGCTTCGGTCTTACTGACGATGCATACCACATCACTCAGCCGGCTGCCGGTGGCGAAGGTGCTGTTCGTTCTATGAAACTTGCTATCGAGGATGCTGGTCTTGTTCCTGATGATATTGATTATATCAATGCCCACGGAACATCCACTCCTTTCAACGATAAAACCGAAACAGCTGCTATCAAAACTGTTTTCGGTGAACGTGCTTACAAAATCCCTGTAAGCTCAACTAAATCTATGACAGGACATCTTCTCGGTGCTGCTGGTGCTGTCGAGGCTATTGCCACTGCTCTGGCTATTTACGAAGGATTTTTGCCTCCGACTATTAATTATCAAACACCAGACCCCGAATGCGACCTGTATTATGTACCTAATAAGTCTGAAAAACGCCAGATTAAATCTGCTCTCAGCAATACTTTCGGATTTGGCGGACATAATGCTACTATTTGTTTCAAAGCATTCGAAATGTAGTCTTTGGACAAATGAAAGACTTATTTAATAAATTGTTTTCTACTTTTTCTAAGATTCTTAATCTTAGAGCTCTCGATACAAACGCCAATCACCCGGACTTTTTCCCGGTGGTTGGCTTTTTGTCTCCTGATAAAAAATCAGAACTCGAAAATATTCTTCAGACTAAAATCAATTACGTTGGTATTTTTGAGCAGGCTCTTACTCATCGCTCATATCTTACTGTTATTGGTTCAGAAGGTGGCTTTCGTTCAAACGAAAGATTGGAATTTTTGGGCGATTCCTTGCTCAATCTAATCGTCTCTGATTTTTTATTTAAATCTAATCCGGAATTCAGCGAAGGCGAACTTACTAAACTTCGTTCTCGTTTGGTCAATAGTCATTCGCTCTCTCATTGTGGGTTCTCTCTCGGTATTGATAAATTCATTATGCTTAGCTTCAGTGCCGAGAAAGCGCTCAAAGATGGTAGCGATTCAATTGTTGCCGACTCTATCGAAGCAATTATTGCCGCTATTTACTTGGATTCTGGTTTTCAAAACGCTCGACGCTTTGTTGTTGAAGTCTTGGTTCCTATTATTGTTCAGTCTAATCTGATTGTTGATACTAATTATAAAAGCCTATTGCTCGAAAAAGTTCAAAGTTTAGGATTTCCCTCACCTGTTTATAAAGTCCTGTCCGAAAGCGGTCCCGACCATTGCAAACATTTCGAAGTAGGTGTCTACGTCGAAAATATTCTTTTAGGAACAGGAAGCGGAAAAAACAAAAAATCTGCTGAGCAAGAGGCTGCTCACAATGCTATTGAACTTAATTTATTCACTAATATAAAAGAAAAGTGCGATGGAAAAGTTGATAATTGAAAAATCTCGCCCCGGCAGACGCGGCTATACTCTGCCACAACTCGATGTTCCTGCTGCTGAATTATCCAATCTCGTGCCTGATAAATTTTTACGCAAAAGCGAACCAAATTTGCCCGAAATTAGCGAAAATGAAGTTTCTCGCCATTTCGTGAAACTCTCAAAACTTAATTATTCTATCGAAGATGGAGTCTATCCGCTTGGCTCCTGCACTATGAAATACAACCCAAAAGTTAATGAAAAAGTAGCTTCGATGCCGGGTTTTGCTGAAATTCATCCTTGCTCCCAAGACGAACACGTTCAGGGGGCTTTGCGCGTGATTTATGAATGCGGTGAATTCCTTAAAGAAGTAACAGGTTTGCAAGGTGTTACTCTCCAACCATCTGCTGGTTCCCAAGGCGAACTTACAGGAATTCTGCTGTTCCGTGCATACCACAAAGACCGCGGTGATGACAAACGAAACGTTATCCTTATTCCTGATTCTGCTCACGGAACAAACCCAGCATCTGCTGCTATCGCCGGCTTCCAGGTCGTTACAGTTAATAGTCTTCCTGATGGTCGCATTGATATTAACGACCTTCGCAGCAAAGTTAATGATTCTGTTGCCGGATTTATGATTACCAATCCTAATACAGTGGGCGTATTCGAAACAAATATTCGTGAAATTGAGCAAATTATTCACGGTTGTGGCGGACTTATGTATATGGACGGTGCTAATCTAAATGCACTGCTCGGTATTGTCCGTCCCGGCGATATGGGATTCGATTGTGTTCATATCAACTTGCATAAAACTTTCTCTACTCCTCACGGTGGCGGTGGTCCTGGTTCAGGTCCTATCTGCGTAAGTGAAAAACTTATCCCGTTCCTTCCTGTTCCTCAGGTTCAAAAGGAAGGGGAAAAATTCGTTATTGTTCGCAATACAGAAAAAACAATCGGTAGTATGCACGCATTTTTTGGTAACTACGGTGTGGTCGTTCGTGCCTATACTTATATGCGTATGCTCGGAAAGGAAAATCTTCGCCGCATTAGTGAAAACGCTATTATCAACGCAAACTATCTGATGAAATTAATCGAACACGAATATCTGATGCCTTACAAAGAATTTTGTATGCACGAATTCGTCTGTTCAGCCGATTATCAAAAAGAATATGGTGTTTCAGCTAAAGATATTGCAAAACGTCTTCTTGACTATGGTTTCCACGCTCCTACTATCTACTTCCCGCTTATTGTTCACGAAGCTATGCTTGTAGAACCTACCGAAACCGAGTCAAAAGAAAATCTTGAACTTTTTGCCGAAGCTTTAATCAAAATTTCAAACGAAGCTAAAACTAACAAAGAACTTGTTCTTTCGGCTCCGACTACTACCCCGGTAAGAAGATTAGACGATGCTCTTGCTGCTCGCAAGATTAACGTAAGATGGTAATACTTACAGTAAATTATAAAATAAAAAAAGAGGCTGATTTCCAGCCTCTTTTTTGTTGATTTTTCTATTTTCTCTTTATCCATTCTATAATCGTTTTTATAACTTCATCGCTTACATTTCCTTCTTTCTCGTAGTCTGCAGGTTTGGATTTTTTGGGCGAATATACCATCAGATGATTTAGTTTTGGAAACATTTTGAATGAAACATTTTTCTTGTTACCAAGATTTTTCTTCCATAAATCGAATTCTAATGGTAATATTTGATAGTCATTTTCAGCAGCTAATATAAGAATAGGTATTTCAAGCTTTTTCGCTACTTCTACCGGATCGTATTTCGTTAAGTCTTTCCAGTATTTTGCAGGAAGCATTAGTAGTAACGAATCACGAGAAGTCGAATCTGTAAACTCTCCCTTTTCGAGCATTCCAACCTGTCTGCGAACTTTACTTAATTCATTTGCTTCATAATCATTCACTCTTCCATCCAAATTAAAGATATAATCATATTGATCCACCACTACTTGATGAATCTTGCGTGCATTCCCGTTCATTATTATGATTCCGGATATCCCGCTGTAAGATTGTGCTATGCGTGGTGCAATATGTCCACCAAGACTGTGCCCTAACACATATATTTTATACGGATCAACATAATCTTGTTCCTGAAGAAAGGCAACCGCTTTGATTGCATCCTCCATCGTTTCTTCCCAGACTGTTAAATTATCATAATCCTGAGCGATTTTGCTCGGATATTCTCGGGTTCGCTTCTCATAGCGAAATACAACTATTCCATTGCTCGAAAGTCCGTATGCAATGTCTCTAAATACTTTGTGCCCGCCTATTGTTTCGTCCATATCGTTTGGTCCTGAACCGTGAACCAACACAACTGCCGGAAATTGCCCGCCTCTTCTGGGAATTGTAACTTTTGCTGGCAGTTCCCAACCTGGAACTCCAAATGTTGTTTCTATTTCGTAAAACTTTGTTGTGTCAGCATAATTGGGCAAACTGAAAGAATAATCTCGAGCAAACGGAACAAACAACATCGCCGATATTTTCTGCGCTTCATCAACAACTATTCTACAATTAAGCGAATCACTTTCAAAATAGAATTTAATGAGATATATGTTGTTCTTTAAAGATTTTTGTTTTTCCGGTGTACCGAATTTAACTACTTTTCCGTAACGACTGTCAAGTTGAAGCCAGAAATCTTTTGTTTTATCTGCCGATAGATATTTCAATGCTCCTTCTGCTACAAACTTTTCTGCTTCTGAAAATTTTTCTTGTTTCAACAAATTCAAAAATTTCAATGCTATTTGTTCTGGTTCCTCTGAATAAACTGAATTGACCATAATTATTATTGATAAAGCCAAAAAAAACAGCGTTTTTTTCACCTTTTTGCCTCCTTAATTTATTTTAGCTTTTTTGACGACTATATTTCGTCCAATAAACATACCGATTCCATCTCCTTTTATATTCCAACGAACGTTTGACCCAACATTGCCAAAAATATCGTCGTCGCTGTTACCATTATTTCGAGTAATAAAATAATCATAATATTGTTTATCATAACTCAAAATTACAAATTTATAATTATTTAATTCTTTTTTTATTCCAAGTGAATCATTCCCACCAATATATGTGAAAATTATTTTAAGTCTATTATCTGGTGTACGACGAGAATAAGTAAATATCTCATCGTAATTCCCATAAATAATATTGTTGAACGATATGCCTGTTGTATAAACATATTTTTCGTTAGGTGTGATATATGTATATACAGTTGCTCTGTAATAGTCTTCAAAAATTGTTACCTCTTTTTGAAACTCAACAAAAACTTCATCGAAACCTACTTGTTCCGGAACGATTGTTTCACCATATGCCTTGTGATGTTTCCAATAAGCATATAATTTATATAGTTTTCCGGACTGTGCTGTTAATTTCGAATTATAGTAACCGTTTTTGTATGTTAATGTATCAAGCTGTTCACCATCATCGATAATCAAAACAGCATCTTTCACTAATGCTTTCTCAACAGTGTAATTTTCCAACGGCGGTATAGTTCTTTCAACCCGAATATTGCCGATTTTCTCTCCAGCTTCGAGAACCCCTCTTATTACCAATTGTTCCCGATATGGTAAAGTTATTCCTGTTACTTCTTCTTCGCACGATGATAATCCCAACCCCATTAATAAAATCAGAAAGAAATATATTTTTTTCATTATTTCACCTATATTTTAAAACTTAATCCAATTGTAGGAATAAGCGGGAATAAAGTTAGCTGTTTTAGTTTTTTTGTTTCTGTTGTGCCGTCATAATCAGTTGAAATATACCAGGCAAATGGATTGCGTCTGTTGTAAGCATTGTAAATGTTCAATGAAACAGTCCACGGCAGCGAAAACCACTCAAAATGATGAAGAAAGTTAATATCTAATTTGTGAAAGGCTGGCAAACGAGCTCCGTTTCGTTCAGTATATTGATATTTTATATCTTCGTAATCAGTCAAACCTATTTCTTCGAAACGGAAAGAACCTGTTGGCATAGTATAAGCCTGACCTGTCCCATAATACCACGTTGCACCAATTTCCCAGGACGGACTTATTTCATAAACTAATACTATATTAACATCGTGCCGGCGATCGTACCTTGGATAAAATGGTTTCCCTTCGTTAAGTTCTTTGAATTTTCGCTTTGTCCAGGATAGTGTATAGCCTATCCATCCTGTAAAATTTCCCAAACGCTTATTAATAAATACTTCTACACCGTATGCTTCTCCGTTGCCTCGTGTAAATTGATTTTCAAGTGGTATTCCAAAAGAAAATGTTGCTGAATCTTTATATTCATATAAATTATTCATTTTCTTATAGTATCCCTCTAACGAAAGTAAATATTTGCCTTCGTCAAATAGTTGTTCCACACCAATTACAGTCTGAGTAGAACGGCTTGGAAGAACATTCTTTGTCGATGGGAACCAAAGGTCTGTCATTACAGAAATATCATTCCGTATTATCAAGTGCAGAAACTGATGTGCCATCGATAACGATGTTTTAATACTTGTGTTATCTGCTAATTTATAAGTAGCGGAAAATCGCGGCTCAAATCGGACATAATCAGCCTCTTCAAAATAATATAATCTCGAACCAATATTAGTAGCTAACCTGTCTGTAACATCCCATTCGTCCTGTAAATAATAAGATAGTTCTATGCTTGTCGCATCTTTACTGTTAAATGGAATTTCTAAATTGTTTTCGAAATTAAAAGCTGTTTTAGCTAAAAAACGATGGTTAATTGCTTCCAATCCTGTCTTTATCTTGTGATTTTTTTCTGGAAAGTATTGTGCTTCAGCTCGGAAAGTCCAGTCGCGGATTAGAGATTTGCTTATGAAATTATTCGCAATATTCTTTTTGTCGTAAATATCTGTTCTAAAAGAATAATCAGTATAGATAAGCGAAAAGTTTGTAAATAATAATGGCGATACAATATATAACCAGCGAAGATTTGACGTCTTATTTCCCCAGTTAATATCAAACTTCATTTCCTCATCTTCAGGAGATTCCAACACATCCCGACATAAAAAACCACTAAGAAATATATGAGAATTCTCCGATACCTTATAATTTACCTTTGCATTCAAATCATAAAAATAATAATTGGGCACTTCATCTTTGGGAACAAACATAGAAGTAAGCACGTCGAAATACATCCGTCTTCCAGACAACATAAACGAAGCGTTTTCGCTGATGGGCCCCTCTAATGTTAGTCGCGAACTTATCAAACTAATACCTCCATCTGCTGAAAAACGGTCTTTTCTGCCTTCCTTCATTGTCATATCCAGAACGCTCGATAGCCTCCCACCATATTCAGCCGGAAAAGCACCTTTAATTAGCTTTATATCTCTAAGTGCATCGCCATTAAATACACTTAAAAATCCTCCTAAATGATTTGGGTTATAAACAATGACCCCATCAAGCAGATACAGATTTTGGTCTGGTGAGCCTCCTCTGATGTATAATCCACTCGATAGTTCGCTCGATTGCTTCACTCCCGGTAGAGTTTGCAATGCCCTGAATACATCTGTTTCGCCTCCGAGCGACGGTAATTTGAAAATAAAACTTGGTGCTATATTTACTGTTGATATTCTTGATATTGCTTCCTCAGAAGAACGCTCTGCTGTTACCAATACTTCTTCCGTTACAACATCAGCCGTCTTCATCGTTATGTTCAGACGTAAATTTTCTCCCTCTTTTAGCCTGATTTTCTTAGAAAATTGCTGGTATCCCACTCCTTTGGCTACTAAATAGTATTCACCCGGTAATATTTGCGAGAAACTATAATAACCAAATTTATTAGTATAAGTTCCACGGAATGGTTTACTTGATATAGAGTCTTTATACAATACAACAGTCAGAGAAATAATATACTCGCCTGTTTTCTCTTCAGATACTGTTCCCGATATCGTTCCAGTTGAACTTTGGCAGAATATTTTTCCCACTACTGTAATCAATAAAAATACAAATAGATATTTTTTCATACTCTCCTTTTATTAATCTTTGATTCTTTCTTAAACGTATTTGATTATAATAAAGTTTCAAAATATTCGTTGAAATAAACAAGACTAAATATTTTGTTAGGTTAAATTAACTTTTTGGATAATACACTTAAAATATGTAATTTTGTTTAAGATTTTTATTTTGTTTCACATTTATATAAGGGTTTATTATGAAAAAATTATTTTTGGGATTTTTTGTTGCAATTTTTCTTCTTTCGCTCAATCTTTTTGCTGAAAATATAAAAGATGCAAAATTTTCAGTCAATATGACCTGCGAAACTTGCAAAGGAAAAATCGAAAAAACTTTAAAAGCCGAAAAAGGCGTTGTAAAATATAATACCGATTTAGCTTCTAAAACAGTCAGCGTTTCTTATGATGCTGATAAAACTAACGAAGAAAACATTAAAAAATCCATCGCGAAATTAGGTTACACTGTTGGAAACGTACCTGAAATTAAATCCACTAAAACCGATGTGAAACCATCTAATTCAGGTTGCAGCAAAAATTGCACTGGTTCAAAAGATAAAAAGTGCAACGACTAATCTTATAAGCAATCATTTATCATTAAAATATTAATTAGAGCGAGAATTTCTCTCGCTCTTTTTTTATTAATAGATTTGAGTCAATCGTCAAATAATTAATCAAATAACAGCTACAAATTAATGACTTTTTTAATGATAATTTATCGATTATTTCATGTCTATATCATTTTTCATTTATAAGCGTTTTTCTTTTATAGCAATTTTCTTAAATTATAGTGTTTGTATCTTTTCACAATTATTGGTTTAAAATGACTGCCGAAGATGTAATCAAAAAATTAAATTTAGTTCCTCATCCCGAAGGAGGTTATTTCCGTGAAACTTATCGTTCCGACGAAAAAATTTCTAAGCTCGCACTACCCGATAGATATTCCGGCGATAGAGTGTTTTCTACTGCTATCTATTTTCTTCTTCAAAGCAGTGAAAATCATCTTGTCCATAGACTAAAAAGCGATGAAATATGGCACTTTTATTTAGGCTCACCTTTGCTTATTCGCTACTATCAAAACGAAAACGATATTAATGAAGTGGTTCTCGGAAATAATCTATTAAATAATGAGGTCCCACAATTGCTTATTCCTCGAATGCATTGGATGGTTGCTCGTCCTCTCGAAAAGAATTCATTTTCTTTGGTCGGATGCACAAACTCTCCCGGATTCGAATTCGACGATTTCGAGATTAAGCAAGATTAAAGATTAATGCCATATTCATTTTCAAAAAATTTACGCAGATATTTGCCTGTATGCGAATTCTTTGTCTTTGCAATACGTTCGGGAGGTCCCTCAGCAACTATTTTTCCGCCAAATTCTCCTGCTTCCGGACCTAAATCAATAATCCAGTCTGCCGCAGAAATAATATGAAGATTGTGCTCTATCACTACTACTGAGTGTCCCTTGTCCACCAACTCCTGAATTGCCATAAGTAGTTTCGAAATATCATCAAGATGCAATCCAGTTGTTGGTTCATCGAAAATAAACAAAGTGTGCCCTTCTACTGTCGAATCCAAATGAGTTGCAAGCTTTATTCTTTGACTTTCTCCTCCTGAAAGCATAGAACTTGATTGACCTAATTTTAAGTATCCAAGCCCAACTTTTTGCAATATTCCTAATTTATTGACAATTTTTGGATGATCGTAGAAAAAAACTGCTGCTTCGTCTATTGTCATATCCAGCACATCTACAATATTTTTTCCGTTGTAATAAATATTGCGAGCTTCTTTTTTGTAGCGGGTCCCTCCACAAGCTTCGCATACAAGGCGAACATCCGGAAGAAATTGCATATCAACAGTTACATAACCTTCCCCTTCGCATACGTCGCAACGTCCACCCGGCACATTGAACGAAAAATAGCCGGGACGAAACCCTAATTGCCGGGCTGCCTGCGTCTGAGCAAATACTTCTCTGATTGTATCAAAAACTTTTGTATATGTTGCAGGGGTTGAACGTGTTGATATAGCAATGCTTGATTGATCTACCATCTCTACAAATTTTATTTTTTCACTTCCGCTGATTTTAGAAAACTGTCCGACTTCGCTTGATGGAGACCCACTTTGTTTTTTCAACCCTGCATAAAGCACATTGTAAATAAGCGACGATTTCCCGGAACCACTTACCCCGGTTACAACCACCAAAGCATTAAGCGGAAAAGAAACTTTCTCAATATCTAAATTATTATGTTTTACATTGAAAAATGAGATGCCTTCGTTGCTGATTTTGCGACGTTGCTTTGGAAGAGGAATTTTCGTCTTCCCTGATAAATATAATGCTGTCAGTGACTTCCCGCTTTTTTTCATTTCATCATAAGTTCCACTGAATACAATCTCTCCGCCAAAACTTCCTGCTCTTGGTCCAATATCTATAATATAATCTGCCTTTCGAATAATATCCGGGTCGTGTTCTACAACTACGATAGTATTTCCAATATTCCTTAGCTTAAAAAGAATATTCACTAACCTGTCTGTATCTCTTGGATGTAGCCCCTGACTTGGTTCATCAAGAACATACATCGTGCCAACAAGTGCCGAACCAAGTGCAGTAGCTAAATTAATTCGCTGGCTTTCTCCTCCTGATAGTGTATGCGAAAGTCTGGACAAAGTCAAATACCCAAGCCCGATATCAACTAAAAGCTGCAATCTTTTCACTATTTCTTGAAGTATCTGCGATGCTACCTGCTTTTGGTAAGATGTAAGTTCTAGTGTCTGAAAAAAAACAAGTAGTTTTTCAAGCGGAATTTGAATAATTTCAGGAATATTTTTGCCACCGACGAACACTTGACGCGCAGAAGTACGCAACCGGGAACCACCACAGTGCTTGCACCGGGTAAATCCACGATATTTGCTCAATATTATTCTATATTGAACTTTGTAATTATTCTCTTCGAGCATTTTAAAGAAACCATTTACTCCGTCATAAAGAGCATCCCCGTCCCAAATTACTTTAAGTTCCTGTTCAGTTAGCTCATTGTAAGGCTTGCTTATATCAACGTTGTTTCTCCGGCAAGCCTCTAATAGTTCCTGTCGGTATTTAATAAACGATGGTGATTTTAATGGATAAATGGCATCTTTGCTTATTGGCAAATTCTTGTTCGGAACTACCAACTCTTCGTCTATTCCCATTGTTCGTCCAAAACCCTGACAATGCGGACACGCACCTTTTGGATTATTGAATGAAAATAGTCTCGGTTCCGGTTCTTCATAAACATATCCGCAATCTGCACATTCATAAATATCACTGAATTTCCGGATGGTTTTGGTCGTATCATTATATACTGCACAGCGTCCTTGACCTATATTGAAGGCTGTTTCAACAGAATCAATAAGTCTTGAACGTGTTTCTTCATCTTTTCGAAGTGCAAGCCTATCAACTACAAAATACAGATTACTTTCAAAACGTTGCCATTCAATAGATTGCTCGTGCAAGTCAATTACTTCGGAGGTCTTTATATTAATTACACGATTAATGCCTAATTTTTTTACTTTCTCCTCTTCATCCTCTATCTTTAGTAATGAATTTGGTGCAAAAAGAATGTATATTCTGGATCCTTCCCCCATTTCAAAAATGCTGTCCACTATCGACTGTGGTGAATCTTTGCTTATTGTTTTGCCACAACCATGACAAATTGAGATACCAATTCGTGCATATATTAATCGGATATAATCATAAATTTCAGTCGTTGTTCCAACTGTAGAACGTGGGTTTCTTGCAGGCGGGCTTTGCCCAATAGCAATTGCAGGAGGTAGCCCGGTGATACTATCAACATCTGGTTTGCTTATTCTTTCGAGAAACTGTCGTGCATATGCTGAAAGTGATTCAACAAATCGTCTTTGTCCTTCGGCATATAGCGTATCAAAAGCAAGCGAGGATTTTCCCGAACCGCTTACACCTGTTATTACTGTTAGTTGGTTTCTTGGTATTGCTACCGAAATGTTCTTTAAATTATGAGTGCGTGCATTCCTGATTTCAATATATTTTACTTTATTTTGTTCTTTGCTTCCTTTCATTACGAAATTTTTCTATATATAAAAGAGCAAAATTAAGACTAAAAAATGAGAAAAAAAATCTGTGAATTGTATTCATTAAAATAGAAAAATACTATTTACTTATTCGACAATTTGATTTTTCTTATCTACTAAGATGAAGATAAAAAAAGAACGTATATTACGACTAAGTAAGTGAAACTATTGAGTATTAAATCTACTTTTAGATAATATTATGCTTGCAAGTTATTCTAAAAAAAATTAATTTATTAATCAGATTTCTTTTTCACAATTTCGAAATAACTATGATAATCGATGACCTTCAAATGTCAGTAAAGAAAATATTGTCAACAGGTAATTATTTCCAGAATTTTATAATCTTTGTAATAATTTTTGCTGGCATATTAGCTGGTGTGCAAACAAATCACGAAATAAGCGAAAAATATCGACATTTTTTCCAAACAATTGATTACATAATTGTCGGTATTTTTATCGTTGAAATGTTTGTTTACATGCTCGAACACGGTAGGCGTCCACTTAGATATTTTCGGGATCCTTGGCATATCTTCGACTTCTCTATAATAGTTATTAGCTTAATTCCTATTATTATGCCAGATTCTAGCACTGAATTTATTGTTGTTTTTCGATTAGCTCGAATTTTAAGATTAGCAAGAGTTTTTGAAAAGATAAAAAATTTGAAACTAATTCTGCGAACTCTCTTTAGAGTTATTCCCTCGATGTTTTATGTTGTGATTCTATTGTTATTACTATTTTATGTTTATGGTGTTTCGGCAACTTATCTATTCGGACAGCACGCAACAGATGAATTCGGTACCTTATGGCGTTCAATGAAAACATTGTTATTTATTTCTTTCGAAGGTTGGTCCGGATTATACGATAGCGAAGGAATTACCGCCTTGTTAAACAATGGATTCCCGGAATGGTTATTTGCATTATTTTTTATTTCATTTCAATTAGTTGCTGCTTTAATATTCTTAAACTTATTTATTGGTATTATTACATCCGATATGGAATCTGTTCGTGAGGATGAAAAGCGTGGCAAATCCCCGTTATACTCCTCCGGTCATACACTTATTCTTGGATGGAGCAATAAAGTGTTCAGAATTATCGACGAGTTGCGAGTGGCTAATGATGAAAAGGAAAAAGCCGAAATCGTTATCCTTGCCGACAAAGACAAGTTAGATATGGATTACGAAATAAGTGAACATTTTGAAGGTTTTTCTACTACTAAAGTAATTACCAGAACAGGTGATTTTTGCAAAATCGACGATCTGCGTATGGTTAATGCCTGGAAAGCAAAATCAATTATTATTTTACATAATTTCGAAGATCCTGATTTTGATTATAAAATTTTGAAAGCTATTATTTCTTTATTCAACCATTATGATGTTGATAAGCACAGCTTCCATGTTGTTGCTGAGATGAAAGACAATAAAGTCATTGATATTGCTAAACAAGTCGATATAAATGGAAGATTAATTATTTTAGATTCCGAGGATTTTATTTCAAGATTGATTGCCAATGCTGCTATGAATCCATATATAAGCGGGGTCCTGTACGAAATATTAGGTTTCCAGGGAAGTGAATTATATGTTGTAGATATTGAAGAAAATCAAGTTGGTATGCCATACAAAGATTTAATCTACAAATACGAAGCTTCTTGCTTAGTTGGTTATATTAATGAAAGTGAATGTGTGTTAAATCCTCTCCCAGAATATGCATTTAACAAAAACGATAAATTAATCATTCTTGCACAGGATAGGTCTTCAATTAAGTATAACCTAAATTATCATCCAAATATTGATTTTGAAAAAATTTCTATAAAAGAGAAAAAAGAGTCAAATCATAATATTCTTATTATAGGCTACAATCCAAAACTTCCAAAAATTTTGTGCTATTTTATTGAATATATCAAAACAAATTGTATAATCAAGTTAGTATTAGGATGTGAAGAAGAGTTTAATATTTTAGTTGATGAAATTAAAGAAAGATCAGAAAATAAAGAAACATTTAGCGTTGATAATAACTCAATAATTATTAATTGCTGCAAAATTGAAACAATAGTGAAGCATTCTATTGATAGCGGCTTTATTTCTGACAATCTCAAAGGAATAAAAAATGTTCTTTTGCTTGCCGATACTGAAACCTACGAAAATATTGATGAAATTGACACCAAAACACTTGTGAACCTGTTATTGCTCAAAAGAATAGAGGATTATGATAATTTTGATTTCTCAATTATTACTGAATTTTTGGATGATGATAATAGAAAAATTTCTAATAATAATCATATTACAGATTTTATCGTAAGTTCTAATATTATATCACCGGTTATAGCTCAATTATCAGAGGATATGCATTTAGATAGAGTGTTCGATATTTTATTTACTAGTGAAGGTTCTGAATTATATTTACGTGATGCTTGTGATTATGTTGTTGCTGAACATAAGCTGACCTTTGCAACTATTGTCGAAGCTTCATTACAAAAAAACGAAACCTGTGTCGGAATTATTAAAACTCTTGATAATTCTAATGGTGTTTGTTATTATCTGAACCCCAAAAAATCTGATACCTTTATTTTAAGTGATAAAGATAAACTAATTGTCCTTGCTGAAGAAGCTTGATAGCATTATATTAAATACCCTGACTAATTTTAAATATTTCTTTAAGCTTATTTTGAGCTGATTCGTTCACTATGAATAATAAATAATCACCAACTTCTGCATTTATTGTGCTATCAGGTAATTTTATTAGTTTATGCCTGTTATCAGGAAATGGATATTACCTTATTTCCCTTATTTTCCTTATTTTCCTTATTTCGCCTCTGCTTCTTCTTTCTTCAATAGTTCGATTTCGTCGCGTAAGCGGGCAGCAAGTTCAAAATTCAACTCGCTTGCAGCTATTTTCATTTGTTCAGTTAATTGAGAGATAATCTTTGCTTTGTTGTTATGATTTAGCATTTCTAATAATGGATCAATTACTTTTAGCTGCGATTTTAGCATAGTGTCCTGCTTCTGTTTGTTACGTGCTTGTGAAATATCAGCCACTGAAGTTGAGGACAGTATTTCATCCTTGCTCTTATACACTGTTTTCGGAACAATATTATGCTTTTTGTTGTATTCTTCTTGTAATTTCCGACGACGATTTGTTTCGTCAATCACTTTTTGCATCGAGTTTGTAATTTTGTCTGCATATAGTATTACCAATCCATCAACATTACGCGCTGTTCGCCCGGCCACCTGCAAAAGTGAACGCTCGCTTCGCAAAAAACCTTCTTTGTCAGCGTCTAACACTGCAACAAGCGATACTTCCGGCAAATCCAATCCTTCACGTAGCAAATTCACCCCAATCAACACATCAGTTTCTCCTAATCTCAGGCGGCGAATTATATCAACCCTGTTTAATGCGTCAATATCAGAATGAATATAATCAACTTTTATATCAATGTTATGTAAAAATTCAGCTAAATCCTCTGCCATTCTTTTTGTAAGTGTTGTTACTAACACTCTGTTCCCATTCTCAACACGTTTTCTTATTTCTCCTGTCAAATCGTCTATTTGATTTTTGGTCGAACGCACAACTATTTGCGGATCAAGCAATCCTGTTGGTCGAATAACTTGTTCAACAACTACTCCTCCACATTTTCCCAGCTCGTAATCGCCCGGAGTGGCACTTACAAATATCACCTGGTTAATCAGGCTTTCAAATTCATCAAATTTCAGAGGTCTGTTTTCGAGTGCAGAAGGTAAACGAAACCCGTGCTCGACAAGTGTTGTCTTCCTTGCTCTGTCGCCATTATACATTCCTCGTATTTGCGGTATTGTGATATGGCTCTCATCTATTACAAGCAAATAATCTTCCGGAAAATAATCAAAAATGCAGTGTGGGCGTTCCCCAAAATCTCTTCCCGAGAGATGCATCGAATAATTCTCTATTCCTGAGCAATATCCTACCTCTCGCATCATTTCCAAATCGAACAATGTCCTTTGCTCCAATCTTTGTGCTTCTACAAGTTTGCCTTCTGCACGTAATTCTTTCAATCTTTCGTGAAGCTCGTCTTTGATTCTGTTCATTGCCTGAATTAGCTTGTTCTCCGACGTTACAAACAGTTTTGATGGATATATTACAATATAATCAAGCTTTGACAATGTTTTGCCCGTAAAAGCATCAATGTAGCTTATACTTTCAATTTCATCACCAAATAGTTCAATCCTTACTCCAATTTTGTTCTCGTATGCAGGTATTACATCAATAATATCGCCTCGGACACGAAAACTACCTCGCTGAAAATCAACATCATTGCGGGAATAATGCAAATCTGCAAGTTTATATATAAGTTGCTTGCGAGAAATGTTCATCCCAACATTCAGCGGTAGAATAAGTTCCATAAAATCTTCTTTCTTCCCAATGCTATATATACAACTTACACTTGCTACAATTATCACATCCCGACGTTCTTCTATTAATGCACTTGTTGCTTTCAGTCTCAATCTGTCAATTTCATCATTAATCGAAAAATCCTTTTCGATATAAGTATCAGTCCGGGGAATATATGCTTCTGGTTGATAATAATCATAATATGAAATGAAATACTCGACAGCATTTTCAGGGAAAAAAGCTTTGAATTCACTGTAAAGCTGTGCTGCTAAAGTTTTGTTTGGCGAAATTACCAAAGTTGGACGTTGCACCTGCTCAATCACATTGCTTATCGTAAATGTCTTTCCGCTTCCAGTTACCCCAAGTAATGTTTGATGTTTGTCGCCTCGCTTCAGTCCTTCGACAAGTTCTTTTATTGCTTTTGGTTGGTCGCCGGCAGGTTTATATTGTGAGTATAATTCAAATTTTCCTTTCATAAATCACTATCATTAATTAATTTAACGTATCATAAACATATAAGAGACGATTGTTTGTTATGAATTGTGTTTCATAATTATCATTATTCTTTCTCGTTCTTCTTCAAATATCATTTACCAATCTAATTATTGATAGCGACCTGACATTTGAAGATGCTGTTAAGGGAACAACTGCTCCAAAGGAAATTATTGATAGTCTTGTCCTGCTTAACGTTGTTTATTATTCTATCGATAATAAACTTCATAGAGGACAATTAGTTGTTCATAAGTCTGTCCAAAAAGACATTACTGATGTTTTTGAACTAATCCGAAATGAGCGTTTTCCTGTAGCTAAATCTATTCCAATTGTGAAATACAATTGGTCAGATTCTGCTTCCATGGCAAACAATAACACTTCCTCTTTTAATTACAGAAAAATTGCAGGGACAAATCGCCTCTCTCTGCATTCTTATGGTCTGGCTGTTGATATAAATCCTTTCAACAATCCGGTTGTATATAACGACGGTCGGATTTCTCCAAAAGGAGCAAAATATAACCCGAAGAACGTAGGCACTTTTACTTCTGCTTGCCCTATTGTCCAAAAATTCAAAGAATTAGGTTGGCGATGGGGAGGAGAATTCAACTCCTTCAAAGATTACCACCATTTTGATAAAATTTTATCTAATTAATTTTCTCGAATTTGGTTTATTACACGAATTTCTTTAATTTTGAACGTGTTTGTTAATTTTTTATGGAAAATATAATGCTTACGTCAATTAATCATATCGGTATTGCTGTAAAAGATTTGGAAGCAAGTATAGAGCTTTTCAAGAAAATCTTCCAATTTGCTGACGTTCATCGTGAAGTTGTTGAAGAGCAAGGCGTCTCAATTGCCTCCTTCAAAGTTGGTGATGTCTTAATCGAACTTACTCAACCAACAAGAGATGATTCTCCTATCGCTAAATTTATTGAAAAAAAAGGTGAGGGAATTCATCATATCGCTTTCAACACTGATAATATCAATTCTGACCTTGCTCGACTCAAAGAAACAGGAATTCAGCTTATTAACGAAGAACCACGTCCAGGTGCTCACGATATGCTTATCGCTTTCTTGCACCCGAAATCAACTAACGGAGTCCTCACAGAAATTTGCCAGCATAAATAAAATCTTAATGTTTTGAAATTTTCGGGCTACCTTCAGAGGTAGCTTTTTTATTTTATGATACTCAAAGCTTTGGTGCAATTATTATATATTTGATAAACTGATAACAAAAATCGGAGCAATCTTTTTGCTCCGATTTGCTTGTAAATAATTTTACAATTAATTATTTTACATTGCTAAGCGAACTTCCTTTACTTCTGATATTTTCATTTGCAAAATTCGCTCAACACCACCTTTCAATGTCATTACTGCACCGGGACAACCAGCACAAGCGCCCGCTAATTCAACGAAAACCACTCCGTCTTCGACTTTTTTTAAATTAATTTTGCCGCCATCAGCTTCAATAAATGGGCGAATATCTTTATTTATTATGCTATCCACTGCATCAAACAATTCTAAGTCTGTCATAAATCACCATAAATTAATCAATTAAAGTTTTTATTTTTTCTACTGTTGTTGGAGCATAATAATTACAAGCACCACGTTTTGCGTCTGGTTCGATGTTTTGCTCTTTAATTATTTTTTTTACTTTTGCCTCAGTAACTCCGAGTTTCTCGGCTACTTTTTTGGCGGTGAGCATTTCTTCTTTTTCCATAATAAACTCCAAATTAATTAAACAAATTGAAAAAAGTTATTTTTGGGGTATTTCTTTATATACAACCCTTTGATGTGATTTGGCAACGATAATTTTATTAATAGTATCTTTTATTATCTTAACATCTTCGAAAGTAAGATTAGAATTATCAAATTGACCATCTAATATTTTTTCATCAATTGATTGATTTATCTTTTTCATTATATCATCTTTGTCGTAATCTTTTACTCTTGAAATAGCCTCAGCTGCATCACAAATCATTAATATTGCCGTTTCCCTCGAATTTGGTTTCGGTCCAGGATAACGAAAATCATCTTGATTGACCTCCGAGCCCTTTTCACTCGCTTCCTCTAACGCTTTTGCATAAAAATGCTTGATAATAGTTGTTCCGTGATGCATTGGAATAAAATCAATGATTTTTTGAGGAATTTTGTATTGTTTTGCCAGTTCTATCCCGTCGGTAACGTGTTCTCTGATAGCAATTGCACTCCGTTTCGGTGGCAACATATCCAGTTTGTTGCCAATTTCAATTTGGTTTTCTGTGAAATACTCCGATTTTGATATTTTACCAATGTCGTGGAAATATGCTCCAACTTTTGTAAGAAGCTGATTTGCACCAATTGCTTGAGCACATCTCTCAGCAAAAAATGCTACGCCAACTGTATGCTGATAAGTTCCCGGTGCCACTTCGTTCATTTTTAATAGCAATGGATGATTTAAATCATCAAATTCCTTGATTTTAAGGTCTGTAACTAAATCAGTCAGGCTTTCTACAATATATATGCCTCCAAATGTCAAAATTGGTGCCACAACAGAATTAATTCCTGCAAATAGCAATTTGGAAAATATATTGTTTAATTCATCCGAGCGTTCGAACCCTAAAAAAATGATTACTAAACCCAAACCAATAAATATATAAAAGATTGAACGAAAAATCTGTGTTCTGCTCTGAATATCACGCACCGTATATGCTGCAAGTATTCCCGCAAATAGCATTGCAGTCCCTGTTGAATAGTCGTTACCTCGAATACCCGATATCATCAAAGCCATAGTAACAGTTGCATAAAACGCTGTCCGCGAATCGAACAAAATTGCTATTAGCATAGACAATGTCGGCAAAAATAATAGATATTCTATCGGACTTTCGCTATATATATTCACCGTGAGCCAGGCTGCAGCAGACACAATTACCAGTAAAATATTCAAAATTAGTAAATATAAATTATCATTAAAGATTTTCTTTCTTATAAAAAACAAGTAAAGTAGTAATATAGCATATATAATTGCAGCGTGTCCTATACTTCCAATGATATTGTATGTAGTCGTTACTTCCTCATCCCTCATCACTTTAGAAACGTTATAAGATTTGATTTTTTGGATATTGTCGTCTGTTAGGCGTTCACCTTTACTTATTATTACTTCATTTTTTCTGACTATTCCTATTGTTTTCGGTATAGATTTTTCGTTTATTTGACGCTGCCGTTCGGTAAGTTCCTCAGAATATAATAAATTGGGTTGCACGTGTCGATAAACTGTACTAATTACTAAATTTTCCTCATTTTCAAACCGTAATTCTGCAAATTGTCTGAGCTTAGTCAAAAAAGACCCTTTATCCAGCAAAGAACTTTTAGGGTAAATCGTTTCGCGATTGGCTGATACCCTTACATTTATCGCATCTAATTTTATTTTATCAACATTTATATTAACAATTCCATTATTATATACTTCGACTAAAAATTGATTGATAAGTTCCTTCATCCTCGATATTTTTGCATTTCGCTCGTTTTTAGGCAAATTTTTAAGCGATTGAATTACTTTTAAGGATACTACCTGCTCTAAACTTTTTTCGTCAAACTTATCAGTATTCAAAAGCTTCAAGCTATCTAATATCGAATTGATTTTTTTTATCGAAATTGCCTCAGCATTTTTGTCAAGTATAAATACAAAATTAGTGTTTTCTCGTGCCTGCCGAACTTCATTTTGATAAGCAGTAGCTGATTTATATATTGGAAAAGGATAGTCTGCCACCAAAGTGCTTCCGCGCCAGTAATAGCCGGGAACTAAATTATATTTGTTTTGCACATCAAACGAAGGATCTATTTGATAAAGGAAAAATATACTACATATTGCAACCGTTGCTAAAATAATCAATATCTTAAATTTTAATGAAAAGCGGGCTTTCGATAGTTCGTCCCTGACTGTGTCTCGAGCCGTTATTTTCTGAAATAAGGTTTCCTGATTATTCTGCTTCATTTTATTAAATTATTTTTTATTTATACAAATTTAACAATTCAATATAAGAAAACGATATATATTTTTAATTATTAAAACTTAATGAAACAAATTTGATACAATATCGTAAAAGAAAATATAAGATAGATTTTATAAAGGAGCAAGAAAATGAAAACAAAACTTTACATATCGCTTTTTTCGATATACATCCTGACTGTTCTTCTTACTTCTTGTTCTACTATGAAAGAAACAAATAATTATTATGGTTACAACAATAAACCTTCCATTTCAGATAATTCAACCACTGTTAGCAGTGCTAATAACAGCTCCAGTGTTGATAATCCGACCAAAACAAATGATTATTCAAATTACGTTAGCCAGAATCCCCAAAACGAAAGAACAACCGTTGTTGAGAATTACTATTTCTATCATCCTCTGACTTATAGTGGATATTATCCCTGGTGGGCTCCTCCTCGCTATAACTTAGTGTATGCACCATTTTACAGTAGCTTCTATTTGTCTTATGGCTATGATTATTACAATGATTGGTACTATGCATCGAGATACTACCCATATAATTACTCTGTTATTTACTATCCTTACCCGGTTTATTATCCTCATCCTTACTACAATCCCTATTATTACCACCACTATCCCGGTTGGTACCCTGAACATAAGCATACTACCAATAAACCGCGGAAAGATTCTTACAGAGACTTCGGTCCAAGCAGAGGAAGCTACTCGAATGTAGGTGCCACTAACGAAAGCAATCAGCCCGCAAATCGACGTAGCAGCACCGAAAGCGTT
>JAOAGZ010000027.1 GCA_026415495.1 Eximiradius proteiniborus
TCGAACAATCCTATGGCGGAGTTGATGGCGATAGTGCCACAGCTGCTGAAATTTATATTATTCTATCTGCTATTGCCGAAGTCCCGATAAAACAAAGCATTGCTATTACAGGTTCCGTCGATCAGAAAGGAAACATTCAACCAATTGGCGGAGTGAACGAAAAAATTCGCGGCTTTTTCGAAGTTTGCGAAAAACGTGGTTTAACAGGTGAACACGGCGTGATTATCCCTCAGCAAAATGTGAAAGATTTAATGTTGCCAACTAACATTGTTGAAGCTGTAAAAAATAAAAAATTTATGATTTTTGCTATCAATAATATTGATGAAGGAGTAGAAATTTTGATGGATATCCCTGCCGGCAAAATCAATAAAAATGGTGCATATCCTAAAAATTCTCTCTATGGAAAAGTTGATGCAAAATTGAATGAAATGTATAAAATTGCTAAGGCAAACGGAGAAAAGAAAAATGATAAATAATGTTAAAATTGCACCTTCTTTGCTCTCGGCTAATTTCGCTAACCTCGAAAAAAGTGTTCGACTTTGTGAGGAAAATTCAGCAGATATTCTTCACCTCGATATTATGGACGGTCATTTTGTGCCTAATATTACTTTCGGTCCGCTTGTCGTTTCTGCAATTGGACGCTTAACCGATCTTCCGTTGGATTGCCACCTTATGATTACTGACCCAGATAAATATATTGCCGACTTTGTCGAAGCTGGTGCTGATATGATTTCTGTTCACGTCGAAACAGGTTTTCATCTTCATCGCACAATATCGACTATTAAAAATTATGGTTGCAAAGCTGGAATAGTGCTCAATCCGGCTACACCTCTCGAATACGCTTTCGAAGCCGCTGAGTTTTGCGATTTTATTTTGCTGATGTCTGTCAATCCCGGATTTGGTGGTCAATCTTTTATCTCTTCTTTCCTTCGTAGATGCGAAAAATTGAGGTCTTTTCTGGATAATAATAATTTAGCAAATATTGAAATTCAGGTTGATGGTGGAATTACTCCTTCAAACGTTCGGCAAGTTGTCGAAGCTGGTGCCAATATTATTGTCGCTGGCTCTGCTTTGTTTAATGGCGACTTCCGTTCGAATATCGAAGCATTCAGAAGGAATATTCACGAATAGTATTTTTCTTACATACCTATTTTTTTTATTTTTGTTTTTTGAAATTTTTTAAATTGAGAATAAAATGAACAAAGAACTATACTCCGAAATTGAAGTTTCCCTCGAAACTGCTCTTGAACTTGGACTTACCGAAAATGAATATAACAAAATCCTTGAAATACTCGGTCGCACTCCCACTTACACTGAAATTGGCGTTTTCAGCGTTATGTGGAGCGAACATTGCTCATACAAAAACTCCATCAAGCAATTAAAAACATTACCTCGTTCCGGAGGTCGTTTGCTTGTTTCTGCCGGCGAAGAAAATGCCGGACTTGTCGATATTGGTGGGGGATATGCAATAGCGTTCAAAATCGAAAGCCATAATCATCCGTCTGCAATCGAACCTTTTCAGGGGGCGGCAACCGGAGTTGGTGGAATTTTAAGAGATATTTTTACAATGGGTGCCCGTCCGATTGCAGCATTGAATTCCTTGCGATTTGGTCATCTGGATAATAATAGAACTAAGTATCTATTGAGCGGAGTTGTTGCAGGTATTAGCCATTATGGCAATTCTTTCGGAGTGCCTACTGTTGGAGGCGAAATTTATTTCGACTCTTGCTATCAGGATAATCCTCTTGTAAATGCAATGGCTGTCGGAATTGTTGATGTTCGTAAAACTGCTTCTGCCGCAGCTTCTGGTGTCGGAAATCCTGTGTTTATTCTCGGAAGTTCTACCGGAAGAGATGGAATTCACGGTGCTTCCCTGCTTGCTTCGCGTGAATTTGATGAAAAAACCGAAGATATGCGTCCAACTGTTCAGGTGGGCGACCCTTTTGCTGAAAAATTATTGCTCGAAGCTACTCTGGAACTTATCGAAGCCGGTGTTGTCGCAGGTATTCAGGATATGGGTGCCGCCGGAATTAGTTGCTCTACTTCCGAAATGAGTGCCAAAGCAAATACCGGTATGGATATAGATTTGGACAAAGTCCCATTACGCGAAGAAGATATGAGTGCATATGAAATTATGCTTTCCGAATCGCAAGAAAGAATGCTTGCTGTTATCCACAAAGGAAAAGAGGAAGTTGCACGTAAAATTTGCGAAAAATGGGATGTTCCATTTACCCACATTGGTTACGTTACTGACGATGGTATTTTAAACATAAAGCGTCAAGGCAGGCAAGTTGCCTTCATACCAGCCGAATCTCTTGTGCTTGGTGGGGGCGCACCTCAATATGATAGAGAATGGAAACGTCCGGAATATCTAAATGAAACCGAAAATTTCGATACTTCAAAATTTGAACAGGCAATTGCTGAAAAAGACGACTTCTGGAAGTTGCTTGCTTCTCCTACTATCGCATCGAAACGCTGGGTTTTCCAACAATACGATTCTCAGGTTCGCACAAACACTGTTTCGTCAAAAGGCGATGCAGCTGTTGTTCGGTTAAAAGAACTGCCCGGCAAGGCTATTGCTCTTGCTACCGATTGCAACAGTCGCTACACTTACTTGAATCCTTATTCCGGCGCAATGGCTGCAGTTTGCGAGGCTGCTCGCAATGTTGTTTGTGTTGGTGCTAAGCCTGTCGCAATCACTAATTGTTTGAATTTTGGCAATCCTTACGACCCGGAAGTTTATTATCAGTTCAAAGAAGCTATCCGCGGGATGGGGGACGCCTGCCGACATCTGGACACACCCGTTACTGGCGGGAACGTCAGCTTCCACAACGAATCGCAAAATAATGCAATTTTCCCGACACCTACAATTGGAATGCTGGGCGTTATTGACGATATTTCAAAAGTAATTTCGATGGGTTTCAAGCAAGAAGGCGATATTATCTTCCTTCTCGGAAATAAGCGGTGCGAACTCGGCGGCTCGGAATATTTAAAGATGAAACTTGGCAAAATCACGGGGAAAGCACCAGTAATTGATATTGAAGAAGAAATTGCTTTGCAAAATGCTGTTCTTGAAATGATAGATAGTCGCTTGCTGTCTTCTGCACACGACACAAGCGAGGGCGGTCTTGCTATCTGTTTAGCTGAAAAATCAATAGCTTCCGATTGCCTTGGTTGCCGTGTAAATATTGGCAATTCTGCGGGCGAACTTTTCGGCGAATCGCAATCTCGTATTGTTGTTTCTATCCACCCGCAAAAAGTAAATGATTTCATTGATATTTGCAATAAATTTGGTGTCGGTTATTTCCAATTAGGACAAGTTTGCTTCAATGATTTTATTATCGAGAATTTTCTTGAAACTTCATATTCAGAACTGAAACAAGTTTATGAAAGTTCAATTGAGGAAATAATCTTGCGCAAGTAAAAAATCACCTGCAAAACAAAGCCCCAGACAGACGAATGGGGCTTTGCTACAAGTATTACGATCTGAAGGTTTAAGTTTTGCAATTCTAAATTGTTATTTCTAAATCCTAACGAAGTATCCTTAAATTTAAAAAAATACTATCCATTATTTAATCACAATCAGTAAGAAATATTTAAAAAGAACTTGTCCCTTTAATTTTCCATTGACCTTCAATAAAATTATAATACATAATTTTAATATCTCCGTCAAAATTTATCAATTTGATATTATTTAATGTATCAAAATTCTCATCAAGCTGAAAAAATACATTAAAAATAAATTTCCCATCTATATCAAAGATATCAATAGTGAAAATATCTTTAGTATTATCATAAAATAAAAAGCAAATTTTGTCATTATTAACGTAGGTGTCCAAATAATATATTTTTAATCCTTTTAGAATATTTTGAGGTTCTTCAATTAATTTTTTAGGATTGAGTTCTAATTTCTTCATTTCATTTCTAAATAAAGATAAGTATGATTTATTGGAGATTGGAATTACTTTTATGTCGTTTTTCTTGCTAAAATCAAGTATTAGGAATGTATTATTCAGGTTGCTTACAACTAGCACTTTATTGTTTCTCAAAGGAAAGAATTTTGAAGAAAAGAAATTATAATAATGTGAAATATCATAATTATCAATTATATGAGATAGTTTTAGTAGTGGTTTGATTTTTTGAAGTTTGCTATCGAAAAGTAATAGGAAAAATGTACTATCAGGATTTTCATAAAATGGGAAATTATTGCATTCTGGACGATTAAATCCATTTACTAAATAATTTGTATCGAGTTTAATAATATTATCGAAAAATATTTCATATTCATTTGGTGTGTTAAATATCTCTATGAAATTGTCAGATGAGCTTGTATAGCTAACTTTTGGATAATTGTGTATTTCAAAGATTCCATTTTCACTGGTAAATGCTTTTTGGTAATAATATCGAATAAAAACAATTAAGCTTGTATCATCTATTGTGAAACCTTCAATTTTTGATTTTGGTAATAACTTTTCTGATATAATAGTATCTCTCTTTAGATTGATTTTTGCCTCAAACTCGTTGTCTAAACAAAATAATTTATTCTGAGTTAATTTATCTGTATCTGAGTATTTTATTTTGAAAATGCAATTACTAATATCATCATTAAATACGATCTCTTTTCTTTTGTAGTTATTGAATGTTTTATCAATTTTTGTGAATTCGTCAGAGGAAAAGGTGATTTTGTCGTTCAACCGAAATTGCACTTTTAGTGATTTTTGTACTATTTCATCTATATCAAATTCTTCTTTTAATAAACACGAGGAATTTATTTCGTTAATAATTACTTCTTCGTTAAATAATACAATAGCTGGGGCATTTATTTTGAGAAATTTTTGATGAAGATTTTTGGGAAGCGAGGACAAATCAATAATTGCGTCTACTTCGTATTTTTTATATGTTTCTGTTAGTTTGGTCGTGATTTTTTCTTTGGATATTATTATTAATTTAAAATTGAATAGTTTTTTAATTATCTTGATTTTATTGATTAGCGGTTTCACGTATGCTGAATTGCAAGAAATGCAATCCTGCGAAGAGAGATAAATTCCAACAGAATCAATTTTGCTAAGTGATTGCGATTTAAGTTCAAAATCAGACAATAGAAATATTAAAACACTACTGATCAGGATAAGTAAAAAAATTCTTTCGTTTCTCATAATTACCTCTGATGAAAAGTCAAATGATGTAAGGGGGGGGCTCAAAATGTAGACTTTTTTATTAATTATTTTTAGTTGTACTATTAAACGTGCCCCTAACAATGAATTTGTGGAACCTTCGAAAGTTTAGAAACAGAAGATTATCTAAACAGCTTTTTTGAGCCCCCATATTTATTATTTACTATTATAATCAATCCATTCTTTATATGTTGGTACAATAATTGTTTCAGATGTTGTTGTTATTTTAATAAATGGCTCTAATCCTTGCATATCTATTCCTTCCAAAATTACATTAATATAGCCTGTACCTACATCTGGTGCTTCATCAATAGAAGTTTTAATGTTGTTATTGTTAATAAATAGTTTTATTGGTTGGCCAATAATTAGATCACCATTGCTTGTTACTCCATAACATTTTATTGACATATCGTTCCCACATTCAAATTTAACAGAATTTGGAGACACAGCTTCCGCTTTTTTAAATCCTCCCCATACCCAAGCTACTGATTGAGGCTGGGACGGGGCTGCTTTCAATTCTAATTGAACATTGAATAAAAATACTGATAAAAAAGCAATCAGTATCATTCCAAACTTTTTCATTGTTTTAGATACTTTAATTGTTTATTTAACGTTTTATCTAATGTTATAAACAATCTATCACCGAGCAATTCACCAGTTGTCGCCACTATTTTCAGATTTGGATCCACTAATATTAAATAAGGAATACTTATAATCTCGAATGTTTGTGCAATATTACTTAAAAAACTTTGTGGTTCTATTCCATGTAGACAGGGTTCTGTAAATCGTTTAGATGCAAATTGTTGTACTTTTAGAGTGTCGGTATCAAAACTGATCATAAGGATATTCAGTTCAGGGAACTTTCTTTTTGCTTCCATTAATTTGGGTATTTCTTTTAAGCAAGGTCCACAATAAGTTGACCAAAAAACAACTAAGGTATACTTACCTTTTAATTCTTTGCTTGAGATAGCCTTGTTTGAATTATAAAGACTGCTAACTGTAAATTTCGGTAATGGATTATTACGTAATTCTGCGCTTTTCAAATGTTTTAACAAGAATTCAACAAAGATATCATCAGGAAACATTGTTAAAAATAATCCTGAATAATATTTAAAAAGCTTTTCATTATAATTATCATATTTATAATATAAAATAGCTTTTTGAAGCTCTCTCATCTTATAATCGATATTTTTGGAATTAGATAAGTAATTTAGAAAAGTTTTGTTTATGTCATAAACAGTATTTTCATATAATAAGCAAGTAGCAAATATAATACCATCTGAATATTTTAAATATTCTCTCAACGGAGAAGTGATTTCAACAAGATTAATAGTTTCATTTATAAAACTACTCTGATTTTTTACAAGAAACATTTTTATTTTTAATGACTTTAATAATTTAGAACAATTTAACAAATAAATAGTTGAGAAATGATTCACAATGTAAGCAGCGATGTATTTTTTTATTGCAATATTTTTTGTAGTATCAAAAATTGCCTTATAATAATCCATATCATTTTCTAATTCTTCTACAAAATCATTTAATTTTTTCTTAATTTGATCAATTGAATTCCCATTTTCTTCTAATGCTGTTGAGTAATCAAATAATTTTTTTCGTTTTGATATTTTCTCTTGAAAATTGTAGAATTCTTGGTTAAGTATGTCGTTTTTAAAGTCGACTACAATATTGGATAAATAACTATTAACAGATGAACATTTTTTAAATCGAATTATTTTATTTGGTTGTTTGTCAACCATTATTGAATAGTAATCGCCTGCTTTGTCTAATTTATACGTCTCATTATTTTGATTCCCATTGAAACTACGACCATATTCATTGATATGATCATAATAATAAATTTGGTAGATTAAAGTATCCTTAGGATAGTAAATTTCAATTTCATACTCATCATCACTTATTTTTTCCATTTTGTGCTTATAATCAAATTCGAAATCATTAAAATTTCCTAAAACAAAAAAAGTATCATTTGGATAGTTTATTGGTGGCAAATTAATGTTAATAAATGTATTTGATTGATTTGCATCGCAATAATATAGAAAATTATGATGTTCCGAACTAATTCCAGTAATATTAAATGCATAAAATCCAGGTTTTTGCAGGTTTAATTGAAAATTTCCTTTTTCATCTACAGAATAAATCTGTTCGAAAATACTATCTGTCAATGATGTTACTGTAATATTTGCAACTGTTTGAGTGTGCGAACAAGGAATTGATACTTTCCCAGCAATCTCATAAGATAATAAATTCAAACAACTCAAAAAAATGCTGAAAATGCTAATTGTGTAAATCAAAATAATTCTCATTATTCTACCTCCTTTTAATTTAAAATTAAGCAGTGCTGTCTCAAAAGGGGAATATTAATCATATTGTGAATAAATAGTATCTTTACTTCAAAAACTCATCCCGGGCTTAAAAGAGAATTGACAATAGATATTGTTTGAACGGTTATCCTTTTGAGACAGCCAGGCATTGTAATGATTTAAAAAATATTATTGATAATTATTTATCCAATTTTCTATTTCCATTATTTCAGATGGTGATAATTGATCGAAAAGCTCGTCATATGCTATTTCATAATCAGAAAACATAGCCTGATCATTATTCACTATTGCTTCTTTGGCTCCTAATACATAATTCCCGAGGGTTTGAATATTAATACTTGATGATTGGTTACAAAAATTGATAAAATCGTTTGCAATTTGCATATGAATATTAGATATTCCACCGGGTATTAATATCGTTTGTTTAGGACTACCAGAGTTTTTGTAACAACCACAACTAGCAGTAAAGAAAGATGCAGTACATCGTGCAAGAGTACCTGAAGGACAGTGAACTTCACAATCTTCTTCTGGTCCTAAGCCTATTTTTTTCAAAATAACAGAAACTGTTGCCGTTGCTCTACAATAATTTTTGGGTGGATAATATTCCTTTCTTTTAATTTCTGATAATAAAGTAGTAGAACTAACAATAATAACAAGCAAAATCATTCCAAACTTTTTCATTGTAAAATCTCCCAAAAATAGTTAATTTTAATTGCGCTTATTTTGTTTAGAATGGTTTTGCTCCCTTTGTAATACATTATTATCTCTGATAATAAAAATGCAAAGGGAGTAATCATTTTTACAATCATTGATAATAAAGCATTACCAAAAACTCATTCTAAACCGATTTGTTCAAAAGCTGGTGATTATACCGAATTTAGTCGATTGCTTGTAACCAATTCTTTTGCTAACCTGTTCGTTATAAGTAAGTTCCAACTTAATCAATATCCCAAAGATTTTCCATAGCTGAACTTTTATTTCGTTATCAGCGTTGCATATCCATTGCTTCTTGTCAAGCAGATTCAATTGTGCATCAAATTTACCTCGATATTCAACCTTTTCAGCAAATTTGTGCATAAGGTCGAATCTCATCTGGACACCAGTTTCTGCTCTATACTTTTCTACTTCTTTGGTTTGTCTGTTATCGGTAAGCAAAGTATACCGCTTTGCTCGAATTTGTTTTGTTGTTGCACCAAGTGATGTTTCAATTAAAGAATAATTATTTTTGATTAAAATAGAGGCAAAACCTAATCCTTGCTGAGTAGTAATAGGGTCTCTGAATTTTGAGGTAGGAACTATAGAATTCTGGTATTTTCTGAACGATTCAGTAATCTGAGTATTTAGGCTAAAACTAACGTATGGGTCGATTTTCCAGCCAATCAGGTATTTCAACATATTATCACTTTGAATGATATTATCAGTGGGAAGAAAATATCTATTTTTATTGCTTTCGAAATATTCGTATTTGCAACCGATAGCGACTTTGTTTTTGCTTTCGCAAAAAAATCTGTCAAAAAAAGAGAATTTAAACAAAAGTTCATTTGCGGAAGAACATTCGAAAGACTGATATTTACCCATTTTCCAATCATCGTTAAGAGATTGGTTGAGGAAAACCGCCAGATTAGCTTTAGCGAATTGTTCACTTGGTTGAGAGAACAACTTAAAGCAAAACGAGCAACACCCCAAAGAGAAGAAAAGCAAGATACGAAGGAAGCTTTTCTTAATAACCATTAAAGTATTAAATATATTGTCAAAGAACTAAGGCAAAAATAAAAAAAAAAAAAAATACAAATGCAAGAAAAAGTTTTCCACATTTTTGCTGTTGTATGGCTACAACTATTTTCTACCTGCTCTCTTCAAACTTATATACCTTGTCGTTTGGTCGAACTTTGCTGGGAACAGATATCGAACAAAGCGCTCCTTTGCTAACTTGCTGTATTGGTGCATCTTCGAGCCTCAATTCTTCCACTTTCGTCTCCAACACCCCTGTTTTATTCCCGATGATTAGTATATCGTCGCCAACTGATAATTCTTCCGCCTGCACTTGAACCGCCGCTGCTCTTACTTTCGAGTAGTAATTTTGAACAAAACCGACATATATTTTTCGCCTGGTTGCCGACGAACCATAATTGTTGTTCCATTCGCCAAGGGTTTGTCCCAAATAATATCCATCCCAAAATCCTCGATTATACACTTCTTGAAGCCTTTTTCGCCATTCTTCAATCCGCTCAGCCGTGTAGGAGCCATCGAAAACAGCATCTATTGCCTCTTTGTAGCATTCAACAGTGCGCTTTACATATTCAGGAGAGCGTCCCCGCCCCTCGATTTTAAGAATATCCACACCTGCATCAATTATCCTGTCCAGAAAACCAATTGTTGCCAAATCTTTCGGGGACATTATATATTCATTATCAATTTCGAGCTGATATCCCTGTTCTCTTTCAGTTACAAGATATTTTCTTCGGCATACTTGCAGGCATTCCCCACGGTTTGCCGAATGGTCGTGCAGGTGCAAGCTCAGATAACATTTGCCGGATATTGCCATACAAAGCGCGCCGTGAGCAAAAATTTCTATTCTAACTAATTTCCCGCTCGGTCCCGTGATTTTTTCTTTATGTATTGCTGAAATTATGTTTTTTGTTTGCTCCAAAGATAGTTCGCGAGCCAACACCATTACATCAGCATACTGAGCAAAGAATCGAACAGCTTCAATATTAGAAATATTCAGCTGAGTGGAGCAATGAACAGGTAAATTTCTTTGCCTTGCCCGTAGAATTACAGCAAAATCAGACGCAATTATTGCATTTATACCAGCATCGGAAGCAGCGTCTAATATTTCATCAACTTTAATTATATCATCATCATAAATTACTGTATTCACAGCAAGATAAGTCTTGATTCTATGTCGGTTTGCAATTTTTTGAATTTCAAATAAATCATCAGTTGAAAAATTGAACGTTGATTTGGAGCGCATATTTAAATTGCCCGCTCCAAAATAAATTGATTTCGCTCCTGCTTGTATTGCAGCCCGGAGCGATTCAAAAGAACCAACGGGAGCAGTGATTTCCGGCTTTTTTTTCATTATTTTTGGGAAATTTCTTTAATCTTCTGATAGAGTTTCTTCTCGTCGCCAGGTGCATATCCATTATGTTCGAAAACTATTTGCCCGTCTCCGTCCAACAAAAATGTGTGGGGTGGATTATTCACATTCATTGCTCGCTTGAAATCTTGATTGTCGTCCAAATATACTTCGAATTCCCAACCTTTCGATTTTACAAGTGGTGCAACTCGTCTGCTTGAACGTGAGTCATCAATAGAGACTGCAATATAGCGAACGCCTGTTTCTTCCTTCCATTCTGCAAATAATTCATTGATTGCAGCCATTTCTTCCATACAAGGCTTGCACCACGTAGCCCAAAAACTTACTACTACGGGTTTCCCATCATTTCTGAATGTACTTGTCGATACTGTATTTCCTTGTAAATCCTTTACTTTAGCATCCGGAAGCTTTGATTTTTCCTGTGCATTTGCAAATTGAACAAATAATATTGAGAAAACTAACACCAATATTGCCTTTTTCATTTTTTTTTGCTCCAATTTTGTGTAACTTTTTATTATTTTACTTTGTTTTATTTTTAAAATTAACAAATTATTAATAATTATAGGACGCTAAAATTATGAAAAAAGTTACTTTTCTAATTTCATTTCTGCTTTTTTTAATCGTTTCCTCCTATATTTCAGCATACTCGCAAAGCAGTTTCGAAATTACGAGTTGTGATAGTATTATCTCCACGCAAAATGTAAATAATGAAATTGAATCCCAATTCGATATTAGAAATCTATCTAACTCTAATGTTACAGTTTATCCTTCAATTATTGTTGATCAACTTGCTGAAGGACACGAAGTATCTGTATGCACTTATTTTTGCTATCCTTATGTAACTCGCACAACTTCTTACAAAGAAGGTAGCGACGAAATTGATTTGCCTGCTTCCTTCAAAATCAGTCAAGTATTAGGTTACCAACCAACCGCTCATCTAAAGCCAAATATGAATACTGGCCAGTCCAAAATCCGCATTCGTTTTACCAATGTTGCTGATGAAAACGATTATATCGATGTTCCTTACACTTTCAATGTTGGCATTACAAGCATTTCCGAAATCAAACCTACTGATTTTGTTGTTGCTTACCCAAATCCAACAAACAATATTTTGAGTGTTTACTCTGAAATTTTGAACATTGAAAAAATTGAAATTTATGATATCCACGGAAAATTAGTAACGAACGAAAAATCCTCATTTAATTATAAAGCTTTGGATTTATCTTCTTTAGCAAAAGGCAATTATATGATGATTGTATATCTCGAAGATAAATCTATGAAAAGACTTTCTGTAGTCATTGAATAAAATTTGATTGTCTATGCGTTCCACTCTCTGAATTCGCCAAGTAGGGAAGAGGAGAATCTACTCGTTTAAATATACTAAAAAAGCCGCTCTATGAAGAGCGGCTTTTTTCATAATAACAGAATTGATTAATCTATGGTCCAGAAATCTTCGCCACGCATAAGCTTGTTAATATCGCCTTCACCTAATTTTTTCGTTACTTCTTCGATTTGATTATCAACTTTTTCTTCGTATGATGGCTTGTCAATGCTCTGGAATACACCGATTGGACGAGGAACATCCGGATTGTAAGTCATATTTGCAAGGATAAATGCAAGAGTTGAATCTTTTTCGTTATGGACAAGAACGTCATTTGGTGAATATTTGCCATCCTCGAACGAAACGACAACCGGAGTAAATCCATCTAAAATGATACCTTTATCGCGGTTTTTCCCGAAAATCAAAGGTTTCCCGTCTTCCAACCATACTGTTGTATCATCACGGTATTCCTTTTCGGTATATTTATCGAATGCACCATCATTGAAAATTACACAATTGGCATAAATTTCAACGAAAGAAATGCCTTTGTGTGCTGCCGCACGCTCGAATAAATATTGCAACATTTTAGGATCGCGGTCATAGCCACGAGCAACAAAAGTTGCTCCTGCACCCAAAGCAAGCGAAGCAGGATTGAATGGGTCGTCCACAACTCCAAACGGAGATGTTTTTGTCTTTTGTCCCGGCTGTGAAGTAGGTGAATACTGTCCTTTTGTCAAACTGTAAACTTCGTTATTAAACATAAGGACGTTTATATCAACATTTCGACGGCAAGCGTGAATAAAATGATTACCTCCAATACTCATACAGTCGCCATCGCCGGTTGCTATCCACACAGATAAATCAGGACGGGCAATTTTTAAGCCGCTTGCAACAGCTAATGCTCGTCCGTGAATTGAATGAAATCCATACACATTAATGTAATATGGGAAGCGGCTCGAACAACCAATCCCCGAAACAAAAACAATTTTCTCACGCGGCACCCCAAGCTCCGGCATAATTCTCTGAACCTGAGAAAGTATTGAATAGCCGCCACATCCTGCACACCAACGAACATCTATATCTACTTTGAAATCTTTCGGAGTATATTGATTTGTAGGCACATTCCGCTTAACAACTATATCTTGAAGCATCGTTGTCATTTTATTTGTCTCCTTTATTGTTAAGCAAATCTAATAATTTTGTTTCTATCTCTTTTGCTTTAAACGGCATTCCCTGAACTTTATTTATGCGAAGCACCGGACGCAAGAACTTGCTTTGGAGCAAATCAGCCAACTGTCCCATATTCATTTCTGGCACGACTACACGCTCAAAACGAGATAGTATTTCGCCTAAATTCTTCGGGAACGGACGAATATATTTCAAATGAGTATAGGAAATCTTGTGTCCTTGCTCACGTAAAGTATCAAACGCAGTTTTTACCGGACCATAAACGCTGCCCCAAGCAACAACTAACAAATCGCCCGATTGTTCGCCTTCGACTTCTGCCAGAGGTATATCATTAGCAATTTCATCGACTTTCTTCTGACGAAGTTCAACCATCTTTTGGTGATTGAGTGGATCGTGGCTTACCAAACCTGTAATGTCTTCTTTTTCAAGTCCACCAATACGGTGTTCCAAATTTGGTGTGCCGGGTACAGCCCACATACGGGCAAGTGTATTCGGGTCGCGTCTGTATGGCTTGAATGTTTCCGGATCTGTTGCAAAATTAACAGTTAAATCCGGTAGCTCGCTCATTTCCGGAATACGCCAAGGTTCTGTTCCTTGTGCCATATAACCATCTGATAGCAAGATTACAGGTGTCATATATTTAAGTGCAATACGAGCAGCCTCAACAGTCATTGCAAAGCAATCAGCTGCACCACTTGCTGCAACTATTGGTATCGGAGCTTCCCCGTGACGACCATAATAAGCAATGTTCAAGTCTGATTGCTCTGGTTTTGTCGGAAGTCCTGTGCTTGGTCCAGCTCGTTGAACGTCAATTACAACAAGTGGCAATTCCAATATTACCGCAAGCCCAAGAGCCTCAACTTTGAGAGACAAGCCAGGTCCCGAAGTTGTTGTTGCTGCAAGATAACCACCATAAGAAGCACCAATTGCACTGCAAATACCTGCAATTTCGTCCTCTGCTTGGAGCACTTTGACACCAAACTGTTTATATCCGGAGATAAAATGAAGAATTTCTGTTGCAGGAGTTATTGGATACGAACCAAGGAAAAGAGGAAGCTTTGCTTTTGTTGCTGCAGTTACAAGTCCTATTGCACAAGCTTCGTTCCCGGTAATATTTCTATATGTTCCTTTTGGCAAATCTGCATGATGAACATGATATTGAACTATCATTTCCTGACGTGTAGCACCGTAATTATATCCAGCTCTCAGTGCGCGCAGGTTTGCTTCTAATATCTGTGGTTTATTTGCAAATTTATCTTTTAACCATTTTTCTGTCAAATCCAAAGGACGATTAAACAGCCAATAGATGAAACCAAGTGCAAAAATATTTTTCGTTCTTTCGACTGCTTTCGGAGATATTCCTAAATCTGCAAGTTCTTGTTTCATCATCTCGCTCATATTTATTTTTATGAGCTGATATTTGCTCAAAGAACCGTCTTCAAGCGGATTGCTGTCATATTTTGCTAACTTTAAGTTTTTTTCACCAAAACCAGCAGTATTAGCAATGATTATTCCTTTCTCACGAACATTTGGTAGATTGACTTTCAGCGACGAAGCATTCATACATACAAGCACGTCAATCTTATCACCTATTGTGTTAACTTTTTTCGAACCAAAATGAATTTGGTAGGCACTAACGCCATATAATGTGCCTTCGGGGGCACGTATTTCTGATGGATAATCAGGAAATGTATTCACACTATTCCCGACTGTTCCAGCTGTGTTGGAAAATTGCGTTCCCACAAGCTGCATCCCGTCGCCAGAGTCTCCAGCGAAGCGAATTGTTACCTTATCAAGGTGTTCTACTTTTTTAGACATTTTTTTTCTTTTACTTGAACAACATAATGTGGAACATATATCGAGTTTATTTTTTCAATTTTGTTACAATAAAACTTATTTTTATTTTACATAATTAAGTTACGAAAATTAAGAAACTTAATGTTAAGAAAAAAGAAAAATAGAATATTCTATTAACATTTATCAATTTATTTTAACAATGAATAACATTTTATTAACAGCTTCGACAAGCAAAATTGGTCAAAAATTAGCAATTGAACTTGCTCGCAAAGGGTATAATTTAGCACTTCACTATTTCAAATCAGAAAGCGTTGCAAATGAATTGTCGCATAAATTATCAGATTTCAAAATTAATGTCCAACTCTTTAAAGCCGACGCAAGCGACCCTTCTGCAGTTGAACGCTCCTTCTCAGAAATTATTAATTACCTCGGCGAAATTAATATTTTGATTAATAATATTGGCATTTTTCCTCAAAAACAAAATTTCACAGATATTAAAATTGAGGAATGGAACGAGGTGTTCAATATTAACTTGCGAAGTGCCTTCTTGTTCTCGCAGCAGTTTGCCCGACAACCCTTATCAAAAGGCACAATCATTAATATTAGTTCTGTCGGTGGGCTTGAGCACTGGAAGGGAAGCCTGCTTTATAATGTTTCCAAATCCGCTCTGATTCATTTGACTAAATCGCTTGCTGTTGAACTTGCGCCCCGTATCACAGTTAATTGCATTAGCCCCGGTATTATCAAAGTTGCAGATGAACCTATTTCGATTACTCACGAAAACATTCCACTGAAAAAATATGGTCAACCCCAGGATATTCTCTCAGCAGTTAATTTCTTTATCGAAAATGAATATTTAACAGGACAAAATATTATTGTTGATGGTGGGTACTCTCTAATAAGAAAATCTAATTAATTTCGTCAATCATTATCTTATTATTATTTTTGAGGATTTTATGGCAAACCCTGAAATTATTAACGAAAATACTCCTGAAAAGAAAAAACGTAAAGCAAGAGTTCAAAAAGCTTACGACAATACCGAATTTATCCACAGTCCGGATGGTCGAACCATCAGAATGCTCGCTGAATATCTCTATCCTGAGCAATATTTCCGTAAGCACAATATCAGAAACACTATCGTTTTCTATGGTTCTGCAAGAACAATGTCCACCGAAAAATATACATCCCAGCTCGCTCTTTTAAATAATCTACTTTCAAATGCTGTTGATGAAGAAAGAATTGAAATTGAACATCAAATCGAAGAGCATGAAAAATTGGAATTTACTTCACGCATTTACGACGAAGCTGTTGCTCTTGCCGAGATGATAGCCAAATGGTCAGCCAAATTGCCACCTGAACGTCGTTATTATGTTTGTACCGGCGGTGGTCCCGGTATGATGGAAGCTGCTAACCGTGGTGCTTATCAGGCAAACCAGCCCTCCATCGGACTGAATATTAGCCTTCCTTTCGAGCAAGAACCAAATATGTATATTTCCGATGAACTTAATTTTGAATTTCACTATTTCTTTATGAGAAAATTCTGGTTTGCATACCTTGCAAAGGCTATGGTTGCTCTCCCTGGCGGCTTCGGCACATTAGACGAATTGTTTGAAATACTTACTCTCCGCCAAACTTTAAAAATTACTCGACCACTCCCAATTGTTCTCTATTCTGAAGAATTTTGGAAAAATACTGTTAATTTTGATTATTTGGTGCAAAATAGAATGATTTCCAAAAAAGATTTCGATTTGTTCGTTTATGCTAATTCTCCAAAGGAAGCATTCGATTATTTAGTTGAAAAACTCAGTGAAAGTTGGAAATTTTACGAAAAAGATAGTTAGCCGAAAATTTTCATATATAATTTCTTCTTATAATATAAGCTATATGTTTATCATTCAACATATAGCTTTTTTCTTGTTTCTAATAGCTATTAATATAAAGAAATTATCTTTGTATTGTTTATTAATTTTAATAATTTTGTAAAATCTAATTTTTACAAATGAAGATTTCTTTTTGTATATACATTATTTATCTAATATTTGAAAAAGATTATAACAATATATAGCATCTTATTTATTTTTTCGATAGATGTTTTTTGTCAGAAATTATTGACCGTTTCTTACAACGAAGAAGATGGTCTTCCAAGTAGTTCTGTTTATTCTGTAACGCAGGACAATCAAGGTTATATATACTTCACTACTCGCAACGGACTTGCCCGATACTCCGGCAAAGAATGGAAAACTGAATGGAATACTTTCCAACCTTCCCACGCAGATAAAGCTTATTTTTATAAGGATGAAAATAACGATATATGGATTTTATCTAATTTCGTTAACAAATTGTTATACAAGAAAGAAGGAAATGATTGGGTTATTAAGGCGGTTATTCCGGAGCAATTTCTTAATCAATTCGAAAGAAACTTCATACCATTTGCAGTCTCTTCCAGCAAAAATAATTTCCGTTTCTTAGCATATAGTAATAAGCTTTTACTCTACTTCAGCAACAATAAATGGAAGAAAATCGACCTTGACACAAACATTTATGTAAACAAAATAATTGGATATAAAGACGAATTCTTCCTTGCTACAAACAAAGGACTGCTCTTTTTTGATAAAAACCTTAATTTGGGTTATCTGAGTAATTCCATTCCAAAACAAGAATTTTTCACTGTTGCATTGGAAAATCACGAAAGCAAAATTCGCAAAATCTGGCTTGCTGGTAATGGCTTCATTGCTTATTATGATTATAAGAATTATAATATTTTGGTTAAATCAGAACAAATTGTTCGAAAAACCAATTCCGAGAATGTAGTCCTTATTCCTAATTACTACCATTCATTGATTTATTCAAGTCTTGCTACAATTGTTGTCGCTACAAAAGATAATTTAAGAATTTTCCCTCTTTCTGTGGCTAATAATCTGAAAGACAACTCCGCAAACGATATTTTTATCGATCGTGAATATAATATCTGGATTGCAAACGACAGAGGAGTTACTAAAATCCCATCTTTGAGGTTTATGAATTATGATAAATCAAGCGGTTTCTTAGAAAATGAAGTTACAAGCATTGTCGAGAATAATGGAATACATTATATCGGTCATAATTCTGGAATTTCTGTTGCTCTCCAAAATTATATAATTATTCATTTAAAATTTGATAATCCATCTCCAACCACACGTGTGATGGATATGGATGTTTCACCATTCGGTGAGATTTACGTTGCTGCAACCGACAAAGGACTTCTGAAAATCACAAAAGATAATAAGTTAATTAATACGAACTTCCCAAGCAAAGATTTGGTTCAAAGCGTTGCCTTCGATAGAAAAGGGAATATGTTTGTTGCAACAAATTTCGAAGTATTCACAAAATCAATTAACTCCACCGATTTTAAACTGATTTATAAAAGCAACAACCAAATTCGAAAGATATTTATTGACCATGATAATTTTATCTGGCTATCTACTGTTATCGGTGGTGTTGTAAAAATTCAAAATAATTCCATTTATTTATTCAAAGGAGAGAATGCTTACGCCAATTCAACTACAGCAATTAACTTTGATATTCCTGACACCGTCCTTGTCGGAACGAAAAAAGGACTTTACTACGTTGCACAAAACAAATTAAAACCCTATTGGTTGAAAATTGATAGACCTGTCTATTTCATCAAGAAATATTTTAATTATCTCTGGATTGGCACGGATGCAGGCGTTTTACGTTGGGATGGGAAATATTTAGCTCAATTTGGTACTAAACAAGGTCTTTCTGGTTTCGAGACTAATCGCGATGCTTGCTATTTAGATAAATTGGGTATCTTATGGATTGGAACTAATAGTGGGCTTACTCGCTATAATTACCACTTCGATAACTTACCTATTCCTGAACCAATTGTTAAAATCAACAGTATTAATTATAACTTATCCGAATATATATATATTAGCAACCAGCAGCAGAAAATAAATCTTCCATCTAACGCTTTTAATATTACTTTTAGTATTGACGTCTTGTCTTTCATAGATGAACATAATAATACTATTCAATATAAATTAGAAGGATTTGATAGAGATTGGTTCGATTTCCAGAAAAATTTTACTTCTAACTTCCTTTACAGAAATCTCCCTTATGGTACTTATCGTTTAAAGTTACGTGCTAAAAATGCCATCGGAATTATTTCAGACGAGATTTCTTCGCCACTAATCATTGTTGAAATGCCTTACTATCTTTCTCCAATTTTTATCTTGCTTGTTGTCATTATTATTTTAGTTGTTATCTACCTTATTATTAAATACATCTCAAATTGGCAATATAGAAAAAAATTAGAAGAAGAAGTAAAATCTCGTACAAAGGAATTATTAGAATCTCAAATCCGTTACAAACAAATGTTTGTCGATAACAATGCATATATGATTTTCTATAATCCCAAAACAGGAATTATATTTGAAGCTAATCCATCAGCACTAAATTATTTCGGAATAACAGAAAGCGATATTGGCAATATCACTATTTTTGAACTTCTTTCAGAAAAAATTGAGAATAAAGAGGAATTCTTAAATTATCTTATCGAACAAAAAGAATTTGAGACTATTTATAAAACTGCTAATAATGAAGTTCGCAACGGTATTATTTATCAAAGTAAAATTAATTTATCCGACAATATGTTTATCTACGCCATTATTCAGGATATTACCGCGAAAAAAATTGCCGAAAGCGAACTTCGTAAATTGAACGAAGAATTGGAAGAAATTGTAAAAATTCGAACTGCTGAATTAGAAAAAGCACTGACAGATTTAAAATTTGAAATACAAATTCGCGAAAAAACAGAAAAAGAACTGTTCGAAGCAAATGAAAAACTATTGGCTGCACTCGAAAGAGAAAAAGAATTAGGTGAGCTCAAGTCTCGTTTCATCTCTATGGTTTCCCACGAATACCGAACGCCACTTACTGTAATTTTGTCCTCTGCTTATTTGATTAAAGAAAGCTTGAAACGCGGGCTCGATGATGAGGTCGATAGGCACTTGCATAAAATTCACCATTCTGTTACAGTGATGTCCCGATTGTTGGAAGACGTCCTTACTTTCGAAAAAGCCGAAGAAGGTATTCTCGAAGTTCGCCTTACTGAATTTGATTTACACGAGTTTCTACTCGATATTATTGAAGAAGCAAGAATTAACGACCAAAAGGAACATAATATTACTTTATATATGCCCGAAGATAACTACTGGATAAACTCTGACAGGTATCTACTCAAGCAAATTATTTCAAATCTGCTAAATAATTCGATTAAATATTCTGAAAAGGGAACTTATATCGATGTTGATTGCCGGATTCAAAATAGCTCCATTTATTTACTAATCAAAGATGAAGGAAAAGGGATTTCCGACGAAGATTTAGAGAATGTTTTTGAACCTTTCTATCGAAACAAAAAAACTATTGGTATTACCCCTGGCATAGGATTAGGTCTGGCTATTACAAAAAGATGTGTCGAATTGCTTAATGGAGAAATTGAAATAAATAACAAGTTAGACAAAGGCGTTATCTTCAAAATTACAATTCCTCTTGTTCAAAAATCTGATACATAAGCAACTTTTTTGCTTTTCATTCGTTATTATTTTAATTGATAAAATAAAGATGGGAAAATGATGAAATTTCGTTTTTTGATATTATCGCTTTTAGTTTTTTCAATCGGTTTGCTGCCTGCTAATTCACAAACTAAAATTGTTATGCAACCCGGCGAGGAATTAGAATATGAAGTTTCTTTTTTCAACGTCAAACTGGGTAAAATTAAAATCGTAACCGAACAAATTACTGACTATCGTGGTTTTCAGGTTTACAGGGCAAAATCTTTTATGGAGTCGTACTCAGGTATTCCTTTTGTTGATTTGAAAGCATCCTATTCAAGCTGGATAGATACTACTATTTCTTTTTCCCATAGGTTCGAAGGGTCTTTGAAACTTGACGCCGATAGATGGGCTTTCCAGAAAATTCTCTTCAATTACGACGAAAATATGATTTACAACGAAAAATACGAAGATAAAGTTCTAATCGAAAAATTAAACACTCCTACCACAAAAAAGATTAACGATGGGCTGTCGCTGTTCTTTTTAGCCCGCCAATACACTAATATGAAACGTAGTGTCAAAGTTCCCACTCTTATGGACACAAAAATTGGTACTACATACCTTAATTTTCACGGAAAAAAAGAAAACGTTCAGATACCAGCTATTAAATATCCTGTCAAAACTGTTTACTTCGATGGTCGAGCTGATTGGGAAGGTGTTTACGGGCTCTCTGGTAAATTCGAAGGTTGGTTCAGCGACGACGAAGCTCGCGTTCCGATACGTGCTAAAATGAATGTTTACGTCGGTAATGTTATTATCGAACTTATCCGATGGAAACGCAACGGGTGGACACCGCCCCGCGGATAATTTTATTTTGCATTTTATCTTAAAAGTATTAATTTTATGTTAGTTTGTTCAATTCTCTATGGAGTTTTATGAAGCTTTAATACGTTGTTTGGCATAAGTAATTAATGATACAATGTTGAATAAAATAAATAAATTATTAGCTATCTCGCTTGTTGCAACAATTCCTGTGTTATTGTTAGCTCAGAACAGCAACCGCCGACCGGTTCCTATCAATAGATGCAACGAATATAATTCAATTAATGATGCTGTCAAAAATGCTAACTGGCTTAAAAAATTATCTCTTTCTAACAAAAATCTTAATGTGTTGTCGCCCTCTATCGGGCAACTCGTGGATTTAGAGTATCTTGATTTAAGCAATAACAATCTATCTTCACTCCCAGCCGAAATCGCTCGTCTCTCTAAGCTCAAAGAAATTCGCTTGAATAACAATAGATTTACAAGTTTCCCAGTAGAATTACTCCAAATCCCAAGTTTGGAAATTATTATTCTCTCGGGTAATCAAATCAACACTTTGCCTCATTCTATCAGTAATCTATACAATTTGCTCGTTTTAGATCTTTCATCAAATAATCTGACAAAAGAACCTCGTGAAATTATTCATCTAACCAAGCTAAAAGAACTTTATTTGGCAAATAATCAAATTAGAAATCTTGAATGTTTTGCTCCAAACTCACTCGAACTTTTGGATTTAAATAATAACAAGCTTTCTGCAATTTCCTCCGAAATTGGTAAATACTCCAATCTCAAAAAATTATATTTAGGAAATAACCAACTTAAAGCTTTGCCAAAGGAATTCGGCAAACTCTATAATCTTGAATACTTAGACCTTCAGAATAACGAAATTTCAGCCTTGCCGGATGAGTTTTGTAGCTTGAATTCCTTGAATAATATTAACTTGAATAGCAACAAAATTGTGATTTTCCCCGATTGTATTGAAAGAATGAAAAATGTAGTTCATATTTCAATCGCTTCAGCAAAAAATAATTCCGTCCCTCAAAATTTATTCAAATTCAGAAATCTGATTTTTATTGATATTAGCAACAACAACCTTTCGTCTTTCCCTTCGGGCATACAACATCAACAAAATCTTTCGAGCATAATTGCCGCCAATAATAATTTCGACGATATTCCTCGTGAGATTTTCTCTCTCAAAAAACTTCGGCATCTTGATTTTTCGTCAAATAATCTTACTTACTTAAATAAATCGATCAGAAATCTGTATAATTTAAACTCACTTTATTTAAATAGAAACTCAATTTCTTATATTCCTGAGGAACTTTCCGAACTTCGCAATTGTCGGATAATTCTTCTCGAAAGTAATCAAATAAGAAACTTCCCTCAAAATATCAGGCAAATGGCTAATTTGAAAGTGCTCGATTTGAAGTTCAACCCGTTATCAGAAAACGAAAAGGACAGACTAAGAAAACTTCTGCCCAACACACGATTATCGTTCTGATTATTCAACTAATCTGTTTTTTATTGCATAGTGAGTAATTTCTGCATTTGAACGCATCTTCATCTTTTCAAGTATTCGTATGCGATAAGTGCTGATTGTGTTTATGCTCAAAGACAGTTCATTTGCTATTTGCGTGGGTGTTTTGCCCGATGCGATCATACACATTACTTGAAATTCACGGTCGGAAAGTGTTTCGTGAAGTGGCACTTCGCCACTGCCAGATGTAGAGTCGAGATTATTTGCAAGTAACTCAGCAAGATGAGACGAAATATATTTTCTTCCTCTGATTACTCTTTCTATTGCTTCAATTAACTCTTCCGGCTTACTCTCTTTGTTAATATAACCGGACGCCCCGGCTTTCAGCAGTCTCACGGCATATTGTTCCTCTGGATAAATAGTAAAAACAAGCACCGGAAGATCGGGCGCAATTTGTTTGAGTTCTTTGAGTGTATCCAAACCGTCCTTACCGGGCATTGATATATCAAGTATCACCACATCATATTTGTTCTTTCGTACTTTTTCGAGCAGTTCATTTCCTGAACTTGCTTCGTCGGCAACAACAAATCCCGGTGTCTCTTCTATAATTTGTTTTAACCCTTTTCTAACAACTGCATGGTCATCAGTAATTATTATATTAATCATTTTTTACCTCGAATTTTATCGGGACAGACAAAATTACTTCTGTTCCCTGAACCTCACCATTATTTTGATAACCATTGTTTTTATATTTTAAATTACTTATGACGAGTTCGCCGCCCATAGATTTTGCTTTTTCTCGCATACCTAATAGCCCGAATGAGTTCTTATGGTGTATTTTCTCAGGTTCAATCCCCAATCCGTTATCAACAACTTTCAATACAAGATTGCTCTCAATTATTTCAAGTGAAACATCCACTCGCGATGCTTTTGCATATCGGGAAATATTTGTTAACGATTCCTGAAATATACGAAATATTGGTGTGGCAAGATTTTCAGGTACTGTTAGATCCCGCGGATTAACAAAAAAACGTGTGCGGATTGCTGTTCGCCTCTGAAATTCCTTGCTTTGCCAGTCAATTGCTGCTACAAGCCCGAAATGGTCTAATATTGATGGCCGCAGTTGAGAAGAAATTGTTCTCACTTTTTGAATTGTAAGTTCCAGTAGATCAGACATTTCCCTAATCTTTTGTTCAAGGTTGTCTCTCGAAACGTCAATTTTTTTTACAAGCCACGCTATATCAAGCTTGATAGCTGTAAGTGCATAGCCAAGTTCGTCGTGAATTTCAAATGCAATTTGCTTACGTTCTTCCTCACGAACAGAATCAAGATGCAATGCAAGATTTCTCAATTGCTGCCGTGATTCCCGAAGCTCTGTTTCTGCAATTTTGCGTTGAGTTATATCGTATATTGTTGCTTGTATATAAATTATCTCATTTTTTTCATTTGTTACATTTAGCAAACTTTCATTCAGCCAGCATATATCACCATTTTTGTTTATAATTCTATATTCAAATTCTATACTTTTATTCGGGTTTTTTCGAATAAATTCACGGTTTTGCTGCACAATTTGCCGGTCTTCCTTCAATACAATATTATCCCAGTGAACTTTATTACTGAGAAAATCATCTACATCATAACCGGTTATTTCCTCTACATTTCCGTGCATAAAAATTGGATGATAATCAGGAGACCACCGATAAGCAATACCTTTAAAATTAGTAACAAATGTACGGTATCTTTCTTCACTTTCACGCAAAGCTTCTTCTGCTTTTATCGAATTTGTAATATCTCGTGCAATGGTAGTAAATCCGAGCACTTGCCCGCGCTCATCTACGAATGGGTACACTGTCAGGTTTACATATATCGTTTCATCACCACGCCGAACTGCCACCATATCCACATGCAATATCTTCTTGCCCGACGAAAATGATAAGTCGAGCTGTGGAATTTTAATCAAAGTTTCAAAATCAATAATATGGTCTAAAATTGTGATTTGTTGCCCAACTACCTGCGACGCTTTATATCCAAATATGTTCTCTGCTGATTTGTTCCAACTGTGGATGCTTCCGTCAGGCGATACTACAAATATTGCGTCTTCGCTCGATTCCACAATCGATGCAAGGCGACTTTTCGATTCTTCAAACTCTATCTTTTCTGTTATATCTCTTGAAATTGAAGTAATACCAATTATTTCACCTTTCTTGTTTTTAAATGGTATTGCTATTTGCTCTAAATACTTGTCTTTTTCTCTTTCCGAATTCGCCGGGAAAAACTTTATTTCTCGTTCAATTGAGCCCTTCTCAAACGCTTTTATTATGTAACTGTCTTTCGGAAGATTTTCCTCATCTCCGAACATAAACTTATTTATTGTTGCACCTATCGGCTTATTGAATTGTTCGAGTGCCGAAGTATTTGCCCATACTACACGTAAATTTTCATCTGTTTGTAGCACGACATCATCAAGTGCCTCAAACACTTTTCTAACTTGATTAACGTAATTTCTGTATTCGTTTTGAATCTCGTTTCGATTTTTGATTTCTTCCACTAAATCTGATTGCCGACGTAGTGCAAAAATAAAAAATGGAATGAATGAAAAAATTAAGGCGATTAGTAAATCATCAAGCCAACCGACATTTATCGCTTTAAGAAAGTTTGTTACAATATCGTATAATCCGATTGCATAAGAAATAAAAAATATCATCAAAATAAAGAATAATACAAGAAACCAGTCTTGTAGCAATTTATTTCGGTAGTCCGAATAATTTTGAAAGTTCGGCTTCGGCATAATTATTTTTCTGGCGGTGGTGGTTCGCTTAAAAATATCTGCGATGGATTGTCTGTTATTGCTCTCAACGAACGTTGCAGTGCCCGGTTTGTCTGTCGTAGCTCTTCAAATGTTTCGTTCAAACCAAACAATATTGTTTGCATCCGATAAGTAATTGTGCTAATCGAACGATTTGTATTGACCATAGTCGAATCATATTTTTCGTAAATCTTAGTTACGTAATATGGCAGTTGCATTTTTTCAAACTCAGAATTTAGCATCATCGAGAAATTTTTTAGTTCGTTTACTGTTTCATTTAGTTTATAGCTGGTATATGTAAGATTAGATATTACACTTGATGTGTCGGCTTTTATCAGAACCGCATTCAGTTTTTCGCTGGACTGAGCAAGTTCCTCAACAATTTTATTCAGTTCTGGCGAAGTGAAAAATTTAGTTGTAGCATCGAGAAAATTTATCGTTCCTTTCGAAATTTCAGCAAATTGCAGTTTCATTATATTATTCATTACATCCCGAGCCGCAAGTGTTATTTCCTCAATCCCCGAAGGTGCCGATTTTATTAATGTATAGGGTGGTTTGAATGTTATCTTTGGATTCATTTCAAACATCTGGGGGTCTGTCGGAATAAAAAGCTGAAGAAACTTGCCACCTGCTATTCCTGCCATTTCTGCTTTCACTCGCAAACTATCCGATATTGTGATTTTCTCGTCTATATTCATTATTACTTCTACCAACCTGCCATCCGGAGCCACCTGAACCTTTTGCACCCGCCCGCACGGAACACCCAGATATTTCACAGCCGAACCCGGCTCGAGCCCTTCTATCGATCCATCAAAATATGTAACATAAAATGTTTGTTCTTTTAGAAATTGAGTTGCACCCATCCATATTAAAAAACCTACTAATATTATTGTTCCGGTAACTACAAATAATCCTATCAAAAAAGATGAGTTGATTTTTCTGCTACGAATAGCCATTTTTATTTCTCCGAATTATTTTCAAGATGCAATTCGATTGAAAAAATTGTAAACGCGTTCATCAGGCGAGTTCCGCAATTCATCAGGTGTTCCTGTCGCTATTATTCCTTTCTGTGATTTATCCAGCATAATAATTCTGTGAGCAACGCTCAAAATGCTTGCTAAATCGTGCGAAACTATTACCATTGTGGTTCCTAATCCTCTGTTGATTTGCACAATTAGTTCGTCAAGCGATGCAGAAGTAACCGGATCCAGCCCGGACGATGGTTCATCAAAAAATAACACGTCCGGGTCGAGTGCCATCGAACGTGCAAATGCAGCTCGTTTTTTCATACCTCCACTTATCTCTGAAGGCAGAAAATCTTGAAATCCATTTAGTCCAACTGCATCAAGTTTCATCTCTATTATCTTCTCAATTTTATCTTCCGGCAAATCCGTATATTTTTCTAATACGAGAGCAATATTTTCTGCAAGAGTCATCGACGCAAATAGCCCACTCGATTGAAATAATACTCCAAACCGACGTAAAATTTGATTTTTTTGCTTTTTGTCGGCAGAAGTAAAATTAATGTTTTCGAAGAATATATCTCCTTTTGTAGGCGTTTCGAGCCCGATTAATTGTCGCAATAGTGTGCTTTTCCCGCAACCCGACCCGCCAACTATTACAAAAATTTCTCCGCGATTTATTTGGAAATTCACATTCTCCAGTATTGTTCTATCACCATATCTTACTGTTAAATCTTTTACTTCTATGATTTTATTATCTGCCATTTTTAAATTCCTAAAGCCGACAATAAAAAGACGAAAATAGCATCAGTTAGTATTACAAGAAATACACCCGATACTACACTTGCCGTTGTATAGCGTCCAACCGATTCTGCCCCTCCCTGCACCTGAAATCCACGGAAGCATCCAATTGTTGCAATCAGCAAACCAAAAACAATACTTTTGATTATTCCGCTAAAAACGTGTCCATAGTTCAATGCTATATTCAATTGAGCAAAAAAACTTGAAATTGTAATATCGAGAGTTGCCAAACCTGCAAGTAATCCACCTATTATTCCAACTAAATCACATATAATAACAAGAAATGGCATCGCAAGTGCAACCGCAATTACTCTCGGCAACACCAGAAACTGCATCCTGTCGAAACCCATTGTCGTGAGTGCATCGATTTCTTCAGACACTTTCATTGTGCCAATTTCCGCAGCAAATGCCGAACCGCTACGTCCTGCAACAATTATTGCTACCATCAGCGGAGAGAGTTCCCTTGTTATTGATATTCCAACCAAATCAGCCAAATATATATCTGCTCCAAATTGTGAAAGTTGTATCGCCCCTTGATAACCTGATATTAGCCCAATCAGAAACACTATTAGGCTTGTTATCGGAACCGCATTTACTCCAGCATTGAGAAAATGATGTGGAAAATCTTTCCATCGGATTATGCCCGGCTTGAATACAGCAAGCAAGAAATTTTTTGTCAGTTCACCAATAAATTCTACTAATTTGAATAAATCTGAAAAAATAATCCTGACAATTTCCCCGATATTAGAAAAATATGCAACTAAAAACGATTGACGTTCTGTTGGTTTTGTCTCTTGTTGCTTCGGTAGCAATATATTTATAAAGTTTTGTAGATTTTCATTTATTCCTGTTAATTCAAACTGAATATTTTTCGATAAACAATATTCTTTTATTTCGTTGATTACGATAATAAGATACGAGTCATAATTGGTTAATCCGCTCAAATTCAAAGTAATTGTATGAATGTCATCTTTTACTTTTTCAAGCGACAGATCCTCTTCTATTTCATTTGCATTGAATATTGTAATAGATGATAGTGGAGTAATAGTAAGTTTTCCACCGACGTTTATTATCTCTAAAATTTTCTTTTGGGTTGAACTTTGTTGCATAATTTATGAATTTTGAAATACATTACTCAAATTTAAACATTTTTTTATTAGAAACAAAAAGTATAAAAATTCAGTAAGAAATAACGTAAGCAATTTATTTTATTATAAGTTTATAATTTTTTGTATTTTTGTAGAATATTTTTTCAATAACAATCGGAGAACAAAATGGCAGAAAAGAAAGATTTTTTGAAGCCTGACAATATTATTAAACATATTGATATTACTAAATATAATGTAGTTGAATTGATTAATGATATGGGTGATATGGCTTTTCAGGCAAGAAACCTTAACCGCGCTGCTAACATTTTCAAAATGATGCTCGAAGACAAGGAATGTGCTGTTTACCTTACTCTTGCTGGTTCGCTTATTAGTGCTGGCTTGAAAAAAGTAGTTGTTGATATGATAAAAAATAATATGTGCGATGCTATTATCTCAACTGGTGCAAATATCATTGACCAGGATTTTCTCGAAGCACTCGGTTTTTATCATTACAAAGGTTCTCAATTTGTCGATGACAACGAACTTCGCGAATTGATGATTGATAGAATTTACGATACTTATATCGATGAAGAAGATTTGCGCGTCTGCGATATGACAATTGCTGAAATTGCTAATTCTTTAGAGCCTCGCCCATATAGTAGCCGCGAGTTTATCGAAGAAATTGGCAGGTGGTTGGTTGAAAACAATCGAGGCGAAGACTCCATTATTAGAACTGCTTACGAAAAAGGTGTGCCAATTTTCTGCCCTGCTTTCTCTGATTGTAGTGCTGGTTTTGGACTTGTCCATCATCAATATCATAGAAAAGGAAAAGATGTTGTCTCTATTGATTCTGCAAAGGATTTCCTTGAACTGACCAAGACAAAAATCAAGAATCCAACTACTGGAATTTATATGATTGGTGGCGGTGTGCCAAAAAACTTTACTCAGGACATTGTTGTTGCTTGCGAAGTGCTTGATATTGATGCAGATATGCATAAATATGCTATAC
>JAOAGZ010000028.1:0-17644 GCA_026415495.1 Eximiradius proteiniborus
TGTGTATAAGAGACAGATTCTCAACCCAATCGCTTCTGATTTTATTTTTGATCAATCTGGTTATTCTTTAAATCAAATATTGGAACTTGCAAAAAATAATAAACTATCAAGCTTTCCTCTGAATACTTTTTTTGAATTCAAGCCTCAGGTTGAACGCCACGATTTCCTTGCTGTAAACATTGTTGGTATTATTCAGGGTGCTGATGAAAAACTTCGCGACAGTTACGTATTGGTTTCGGCTCACTACGACCATCTTGGCGTTGGTATTCCTTCCGGTCGCGATAGTATCTATAACGGACTTACAGATAACGCCCTTGGTTGTGCTGTTGCTCTCGAAATAGCACGTAATATTATGGAAAACAAAATAAAACCCAAACGTTCCGTTATTTTCCTTTTCACAACAGCAGAGGAACACGGTTTGCTTGGCTCTACTTATTATTGCGATTATCCTGCGCGTCCACTTCTCAAAACAATTCTTAATATCAATATTGACGGTATTGCATTTTTGGATAGATTTAAATCTGTTGTTGCAATTGGTGCAGAATTTTTAAATAATTTGGATGCTCTCGATAGTGTATTGAAAAATAATAATTTATATTTATCGGAAATGCCTTCATTTGCATTGGACAATTCATTCGCTTATTCTGATAATTATTCGTTTGCTAAGAATGGTGTCCCGGCTTTGCTTATTATGGATGGTCTCGATTTAGAAAATTTCACTCCAGAAGAAGCTTCCGGCAAATTCTCTCATTATGCAAATAATGTTTATCATACTCCAAACGACGACTTCAAATTTCAGGTAAATTATGATGCTTCTTTGCAACACGCTAATTTGCTTTTTGATATTATAGTTGCTTTTGCTAATAGTCCAATTCAACCGATGTGGAAGCAAACATCTCCTTTTTATGATGTCTGGTTACGAATTAACGCACAAAAAAAATAATTCTTTGATTTAATTATTATAGTTTGTTATATTTATTTCCCTAATGTTTGTCATTGTATTTGTAAAATGAATAAAAATTCAATCTCAATCAGTATCTTCGAGCAACTTTTTGAACTATCAAACGAAGCACTTTTGATTGTTGACAAAGAGTGTAATATCATCTATTGCAATAGTTTCTCCGAGAATATTTTTGAAATCCCGGTTGATACTATTAAAAGCTTCAAAGTCAATGAACTGTTTTTCAAATTTGTTAATCCAAACAACAAGGATTATCTGACCGAAAACTTTATCGAAAACTTATATAAAAACTTATACAACACCACACAAGCCAACGAAAAACCTGCAACATCGGAATACACATTATTCTTTGGTGATAACAAAACAAAGAATATTTATGTAATTTATTATCCAATTATTGAACAAGAGAACCAATTTATTGGCGTTGTAATTAAAGAGGATAAAAGCAACATACTACTTCGCTTAAACCTTGAGTATCGAAAGAATTTTGAAAAACTTCTCAGCGAAATTGCTCAGGATTTCACAAGCTTAGAAACTTATGAACTCGAAGATAAAACACTAAATGCACTCAAAAAATTTTGCCTTTTTGCTAATGCAGATGGAATTGTTATTTATTCTGTTAATGATGAAATTGTCGTTCCTGAACACGCATATTTTGCTAATACACTACAAATAAATGTCCGCAAGTTCAAAGAAAGAGTAGACAATATTCATCAATGGATTTATTCCTTCTTTAAAAATAGTGATTGTATTTCAGATAATTTTTTGGTTGATTTCGAACGCACCTCCCCAGAAGTTCGGAAATATATGAAATTGCTTGGGCTGGCTAATATTTTTATCGTTCCTGTTGTCTACGATAATAATTTGTATGGTGGAATTGCTATTTTTAATGCTATGCTTGATAGCTCCTGGAGAAATGAAGATTCTGCCTTGCTAAGAACTTTTACTAATATATTAGTATCAGCAATTGATAGAGTGAACAAGGAAATTCAGCTTCAAAAAGAGCTAACTATTAATAATAATGTCGCATTGCTTTCAAACTATGTTATCAATGAAACTGAGCTGCATAAAATTTGCCAACTGGTGCTTTATTCATTTACTAATATTTTCGCTAATCATTTCAGCTTTCTAACCATCAAGAACCTTGGTGATCAAATTAATGTTGTTCACAATCCTTCTTTCGAATTAGATCATAATACTATTTCGATATTAGATAATATTATTCAAGAACAGTTTGCAAAAGATAATTTTGTTTTTGAAAATTTCAATAGACCATTTCAAATTAAATTTAACGACTATATATTAACGATAGAAAATTATCTCTATGCACCTGTTGAGATTGAAGGGAAGAATTTCGGATATATTTTCCTCGCTAATAAAGATTCAAAGTTTCATAAAAAAGACATTAAAATTCTTTCAAGAATTCTTAATGTCTTGTCAATCGCACTGAATAGACATATTATACAAACAAAATTTATTGAAAGTGAGAAAAAATATTATTCTCTGCTGGAAAATGCCAACGACAGTATGTTTATTATGAAGGATCATAAATTTTATTACGTTAATCAAAAATTTTGTGAGTTTACTGGATATACAAAAGACGAGATATTGTCCCCTGCATTCGATTATTTTGAATTAATTGAAGAAAGCTCTCGACCAGTTATTCGAAAGCGAGCTCTTGAAATGCAGGAAGGCAAAAATCTTCCAACAAGTTTTGAATTATCCGTCCGTAGAAAAGATGGTGAAGTACGAAATGTCTTGTTAAATGAAATTCATTTGAACGAACCTTGCGAATTTCATTATTTTATTGGAATTGTTGAGGATTTAACCACTACAAAGCGTCTGCATAAAATCATTTCAAGAAAGGACGAAATATTAGAAACAATTAGTCACGCTGCGGAACAATTCCTTATTGAGCCAAACTGGCGTAAAAAAATTAAAGTTAGCCTCGATAGACTTCTTTCGATTACCGATTCATCAGTTGTATATCTTTTCGAGAATATTAGTGAAAGCGAGGGTACTTTTATTTTAAAATGTTTAAATTATTCTTCATTAATTGATATTTCTAACGAACAATTATGCACAAGTCCTGAATTTAATCTCTTGTTTTCAGAAGACCACAATATTAAAAATAAACTTCTTGCCGGTGATATAGTTGTAATTCATAATGATGAACTTCCTCCTAACCATCAGAAATTCCCGGAGAATTTTCATTTCACTTCGCTTACTTTCATTCCGATTATTCCATACAATAAATTCTGGGGATTTTTCTTAATTAGAAATGTTGAAACTAAACAACAATGGATCCAACAAGAAATCGATGCTCTCGAAGTTGCTGCCCGAATCTTTGCTGCTGCAATTATTAATGAGCAAAATGAAAAAGCGCTGAAATCAATGAATGTCGAGTTAGAAGAACGTGTCCGTCTTCGAACTGCCGAACTCGAAGATGCTCTCGAAGAACTTCGTAATGCAAAAGATGAACTCCAATCTGCCTATCTTAAAGAAAAAGAATTTAGCGAACTGCGTGCACGTTTTCTAAAAATGATTTCTGAAGAATATCGTTCGCCTCTAACTGTAATGCTTACATCTCTCTTTCTGATGGAACTCGCTATCGTTAAAAACGATTTGGGTACACTCTCCAAACACGTCGATAAAATTCGCATCGCTGCTCGTCAAATGACGCACTTGCTCGACAATGTTCTGGTAACCGGCCATCTTAGCGAAGAAGAGGTTCTTAACGAAATCCATTTTTCTCCTTTCAATATTGCTGATTTGATCGAAAATGTAGTTGATGAAATCAAAGCCATAGACCAATATCATCATAATTTCAATATTTCTGTCGATCTTCAAAATAAAATGATTGTTACAGAAGAAAATTTATTCAAAACTATTATGATGAATTTAGTAACAAACGCTGTTCAATACTCACCAATGAATACCGATGTACATATTTCTGTAGGTCTTATTGAAGATAATGTTATTTATGTTCAAGTTAAAGATCAAGGTTTTGGAATTCCTGAAAATGATAAAAAACATATTTTTGAGCAATTTTATCGGGGAGAAAATTCTGAATCAATTCAGGGCACCGGACTCGGATTATATATTGTAAAAAATGCAGTCGAAAAATTAGGTGGTGAAATCAGTTTCCAGTCCGAACTCGGTGTTGGGACTTCATTTACTTTTTCTTTACCTGTTCATTTTATTCATACTTAAAAATTAATTAACCATTCCAAAAAAATTACTTTTTTTAAATTAATTTTATTATTTTAAGTAAAATTTATTATTCAATACGAGTATTGTTATGAAAAAGAAATATTTAATCGGAATAATTGTAGGGATTGTTTTCGTTATTTTAGCTATTTATTCATTCGATTCAAGTAAGATCGAATATTCCGATTTTTCATCTGCTCGTAAAGAGCACAAAACTGTTCAAATTATTGGTTCTTGGGTCAAAGAACTTCCTTCAAACTACGATAACCAAAAAAACGAATTTAAGTTTCATTTAAAAGACGAAAAAAATGAAACAGCAGAAGTTCTCTACAATGGTGGGAAGCCTAATAATTTCGACATTGCTCCTATGGTTGTTGTCAAAGGAAAATTCGAGGGCGATATTTTTATTGCATCGGAAGTTCTTACCAAATGCCCAAGCAAATACGAAGGCAAAATGCAAAAATAATTAACATTTGTTTATAAACATTTTTAGGTTCTTTATGATTGGTAAATTATCTATCTACGTTTCGCTAATTTTCGCTTTATTATCTACTTTATTTTACTTTTTAGCCCTAAAAAATAAAAAGAATATAAAAATAGCAGAATACGCCTATTGGGGTCTATTTGCGGCAATTGTTTTCGCATCTGCTTTTCTTTTGTCAAATATTCTCTCTTATAATTTTCAATACTACTATATTTGGTCCTACTCTTCGAGAGAATTACCTCTTGGCTTGCTTATTACTTCATTCTATTCCGGGCAGGAAGGCTCTATTTTGCTTTGGGCACTAATGATGGTGCTTATTGGTTTCTTCTTGCAACCTTATGCTAAAAAATATGGTTACCAGGAATTAGTAATGGGGCTTTATTCACTAATTCTTGTGTTTCTAACCTTGATGCTTATTTCCAAGAGCCCGTTTCAGTATATCTGGGAAGCATTTGCCGATAGCGGAACCCCTGTTGGGTTCACTCCACCGAACGGTCGAGGGCTAAACCCGATTTTGCAAAATTACTGGAACGCTATTCATCCTCCTATCGTTTTTGCTGGATACGCAATGATGAGCGTCCCGTTTGTTTTTGCCGTTGCTGGACTAATCAAGCGTGAATATCATAACTGGATTGATATTTCTCTGCCGTGGACACTTGCAGCAACTGGTATTCTTGGACTTGGGATTATGCTCGGTGGTTTTTGGGCTTACGAAGTGCTTGGTTGGGGCGGTTTTTGGGGTTGGGACCCGGTCGAAAACGCCTCGCTTCTTCCTTGGCTGGTCGCGGTTGCGCTTGTCCATACAATGCTTGTCCAAAAACGAACAAAAGGACTTGTCCGTACTAACTTTGTTATTGCAATTATTTCCTTTATATTGGTGCTTTATGCAACTTTTCTAACTCGCAGCGGTGTTTTAGGCGATATTTCTGTGCATTCTTTTGGCGAACCGGGCAAGTTTGTTTATTCTTTATTGGTTGCCTCACTTGTTGTTTTCTTTTTAATTGGCATTGTCTCGCTTATTATTCGTTCAAAAGAGATTTCATCTATTTCTGGAGCTATCGATTTCAAGGGTAGTTCACGTGAATTTTTCCTTTCTCTTGGTTCGATTATTCTTTTTGCTATCGCAATAATTGTATTCATCGGGACTAATTGGCCTCTCTTTACTGAAATTTTTGGCTCTCAAAAGTCAAGTGTTGATATTTCTTTCTATGATAAATGGAATTTGCCTTTTGCAATTTTACTTCTTCTGACAAGTGCTTTTTCTCTGTACTTACATTGGAACTCCACTGACATTAAAAGCAAAATAAACAGAATTTCAATTTCGCTTTCTATTTCAATTCTTTTGTCTTTGGTCGCTTTTTGGTTTGGTATTAATTCTGCTGCATATCTGCTACTTGCTTTTGCAGCAAATTATACTATTATTGTCAATCTTGAATTTATTATCCGAAATTGGAAGTCATACAAACACGGCTTTGGAACTTATATTTCTCATATGGGAGTAGCGTTCCTTCTGCTTGGAGCCTTGATTTCCGGTGCTTATTCGTCCACTCAACACGTTACTCTTGCTCTCGGTGATAAAATTAATGTTTTCGGTTACGACATTACTTTCGAAAAAATTAACCAAATAGAAAAGCATTTTAAGGATAGAGAAAAATATGAATTTATAGTTACTGCCAAAAAAGCTGAAAATACGCACACACTTAAACCAATTTTCTATTGGAGTGATTTCAACGATCGTATGGCTCCTTTCCTCGAACCCGGTATTATTGAAAAACCATTTTACGATATTTATATTTCTCCAAAATCTACCGAAAGAAAATCAAATTTGCCTATGGTGCTACTTGCTCGCGAAGAAGTTTCCAAAGTGCCGCTCGATACTTCCTGGAAAATTGAGATGCTTGGATTTGATATGAACCACGCAATGGAAATGTCTGCTGATAATCGCGTTCGGTTAGGGGTTGCCGTTGAATTTTCTTCAACAAACGAAAAATATAGCGACACACTTTATTCAGCCATAGATATTAATTCCAAGGAAGGTGTTCCTGAAATGAAAAAAATACGCGGAACTGATATTATGGTTGGATTTACTGAACTTGTTGCAATGATGCAGGGCGGTTCTCAGGCTGCATTTGTTTTCCAGCGTGAAGGCGAATCATCACCAGAACCCGTTCAGCTTTTCTCTTTCGACTTTGCAATCAAACCTTTTATCAATTTCGTTTGGCTCGGAACAATTTTAGTTTTAATTGGATTTTTCTGGGCTATCTTCCGCCATAAAAAAGAAGGAAAGCAAATTAATTCATAGGTTATTTCTAATCTTTTTGTAGTTTTCAAAAGAAAAGGGGCTAAACATATAGCCCCTTTATTAATTTTATTCTTTCAAAAAAATCTAATTTATCTTCAAATTATTCTTCTAAACTACCGATTTCTGCTTCAACTGCATCCAATATTTCACCTGATTTCACCAATTCTTTCATTTTGTTGTGGTCATTGTAGAGTGGCCTATCTACATCAAGGAAATCAACATACTTACGAATAACTTTACGAGCAACCTCTACGCCACGACCATTTTTGAAGTTGCGGAAGTCCAAAGCCTGGGCAGCTGCCATAAACTCAATCCCAAGAATACCATAAGCATTGTCCAAAATTTGATGATTTTTAAGTGCAGTGTTCATTCCCATAGAAACGAAATCTTCTTGGTCGGCAGCAGCAGGAATTGACTGAATTGAAGCAGGATTTGATAGAATTCTTTGTTCTACAATTAACATATCTGCTGTATATTGGCTCAACATCATTCCCGAGAACATACCGGCACCCTTTGTCAAAAATGCAGGCAATCCTTGGCTCAAAGCAGGGTTGAGCAATCTATTCAGACGGCGTTCTGATAATACGCATACCATTGTAATCGACGCACCTGCCATATCCATCGGAAGCGATACCGGAGTTCCTTGGAAATTTGCTCCTGTCAATGTTAAATTATCTTCCGGAATGAAAATAGGATTGTCTCCAACTCCGTTCAACTCAGTTTCAACTTGCTTGCGGGCATAAGCAAGTGCATCGTGAGCAGCACCGATAACTTGCGGTGTTGAACGCATTGAATAAGCATCTTGCACCTTAGTTTTCATCTTGCCAGTCAATAAATCGCTTCCTTCTAAGCACTTCTTGATTGCTTTGGCACTTCTAATTGCTCCGGTAAATCCGCGCAATTCGTGCAAACGCTTGTCGTATGGTTTCATATTAGCAAGCAATGCTTCGAGCGACATTGCAGCAGCGATTTCTGCCATTTTCAAAATACGGTTGAATTCCCAAATGTGAATGGCACTCATTGCAGTTAATACATTCGAACCATTAATTGTTGCAAGTCCGTCGCGAGCTTTAAGTCCGGGAACAGGTATTCCGGCACGTTCAAAAGCTACTTTGCCGGGCAAACGTTCACCCTGATAAAATGCTTCGCCTTCGCCCATCATCAGCAATGCTATCTGAGACATAGGAGAGAGGTCTCCGCAAGCCCCAACCGAACCTTTATTGCAAACAACAGGGGTAACGCCTTTATTGAGCATTTCGACAAGTGTTTGAGTTATCTCCGGACGACATCCCGAGTTCCCGTGAGCGTGAACATTTACACGTCCCAGCATCGCGCCACGAACATATTCAATCGGCAATGGTTCACCAATACCAGCTGAATGATTATATATCAAATACTTTTGAAATTCTTTTATTTGTTCATCTGTTAATACTATTTCGGAAAATTCTCCAATTCCGGTATTTACACCATACATTATTTCTCTGGCTTCAATCTTTTTCTCCAACATCTGGCGGCATATTTTAATTCGTTCTATTGCTTTTTCATCCAATGTGATTTTTTCACCTTTGCGGGCTACTTCTACAACTTTTTCAATTGTCAAACTATGACCATCAATTACAAATGACATAATTCCCTCATTTTTTATAAATAAATCTTTAAAATATATCAAAAATACTATAAATGATATTAAAAAGCAATATTTATAGAAAACTACTTATAATAATTTCTTTACACTTTATTGATAATTTTTGATAATTTTGCTTTTTTTAACTCAGGTATTATAATATGAATATTGCAATTGTTGGTGTTGGAAGCATTGGTTATCAGCTTGCAAAACGCTTCACTCTTTTTGAAGGCGATATTGTTATTATCGAGCAAAACTCCGACAAAGCTGAGTATGCTCGTGAGCACTTAGACGCTATGGTTATCGAAGGCAATGCTACTGATTACGAAATTCTTAAATCTGCTCAAATTGATAAAATGGACGCCTTCGTTGCTCTTACCCGAAACGACGAAATTAACCTGCTTGCCTGCAAGCTTGCGAAAAAAATGGGTGTCCAGACTACCATTGCTCGTATCAAAAATGCTCAATACCTCGATCCAAATTTTATTGTGAAAAAAGAAGATTTCGGCGTCGATCTGATGGTGCATCCGGAACAAGAAACAGCAAAAGCTATTGTCCGATTAATTAACTTGGCTTCCTCTACTGATTCTATTGAATTTGAAAACGGAAAAGTTCATTTTACCGGTATTAGAATAGATTCTCATTTGGATATCCTAAGGGTGCCGCTTGCCGAACTTGGAACGAAATACAAACATATTCCAATGAGAATTGTTGCAATTAAACGTAATTTAAGAACTATTATTCCTCGTGGAAGTGATTTCTTAATGAAGGGCGACCAGATTTTCTTTACCTGCGACCCTAATTATTTTGAAGAACTTCTCGAAATATTTGGTAAGAAAAACGTTAAAATCGAAGATGTAATGATTATCGGAGGTGGGCAAATTGCATACTTTATTGCAGAAAGATTGCAAAGCGATTTGAATATTAAAATTATTGAAAAAGACGAGAAAAAGGCTATCGATATAGCTAATCAATTGAGAGATACTTTGGTAATACACGGAGATGGAAGCGATCTCGACTTGCTTACTTTGGAAGGACTGCCCGATATGGACGAGTTCGTTGCTATCACTGGCGATGACGAAACTAATATCATTACTAGCATTATTGCCAAGCACCTCAAAGTGCCAAGAGCGATTACTCTAATAAATAAAAACGAATATTTGCCTCTTTCCGGAACTCTTGGGCTCGATGCTGTTGTTAGCAAACAACAAATAACTGTAAACGTTATCGAGAGCTTCATCAAAAGGCAATCTATTGCTAATGTTGTGGAACTGCCCGGCATTGAAGCCGAGATAACAATGTATATTGCTAAACCGAAGTCCAAAATTACTACAAAACCGCTGAAAAGTTTAGATTTTCCACGCGGTGCTATTGTTGGTGCAATTATTGACCGTCAGGATAACTTAATCATTCCAACTGGCGATACTCATATTAACGAAGGCGACAAAGTGCTTATTCTTTGCACTACAGAACAAATCAAAATTGTAGAAAAATTATTCAAGTAAAAATATGAATTTAAGAATTGTCGCTAAAATCCTTGGACTTATTCTTGTTTTCCTTAGTTTTACAATGCTGCTACCATTGCCTTTTTCGTATTATTACAATAGTCAGGACCAGGCGAGTTTTATCTTTTCCTTTTGTATAACCTTTCTTGTCGGGATTTTAGCATTCTTTTCTTCAAAAAGAAATCTGGGTTCAAGCCAAAAAGATATTCATCCAAAAGAAGGTTTCGCCATAGTTGGTTTTGGCTGGATTGCCTTGTCTCTGTTCAGTGCTTTGCCTTTTGTTATTTCCGGTGCAATCCCATCCTACACAGATGCATTCTTCGAAACAATGTCTGGTTTTACAACTACCGGCGCTTCAATCCTTACCGATATAGAGGCTTTGCCAAAAGGCATCCTTTTTTGGAGAAGTTTTACTCACTGGATTGGTGGTATGGGAATTATTGTTTTCTCAATTGCTATCCTGCCTTTCCTTGGTGTTGCTGGGATGCAATTGTTCAAAGCCGAAGTTCCTGGTCCAACAGCTGATAAACTTACTCCTCGAATTACCGAAACTGCTAAAATTTTATGGGGCGTCTATTTCCTTTTTACTATTGTCGAAACAGCTCTACTGATGTTCGCAGGTATGGACCTTTTCGATGCTTTGTGCCATACTTTCGGAACTATGGCAACTGGCGGGTTCTCAACCAAAAATGCAAGTGTTGCAGCATACAATAGCCCTGTAATAGATTACATAATTATTGTGTTTATGATTATTGCCGGGGCAAATTTTGCCCTTCATTATCGCATACTAACCGGCAATTATCGTGAATTGTTCAGAAACGAAGAATTAAAGTATTTTCTTCTTGTAATTTTCTTTGCTACTGCTTTTGTTACATATGATATTTTAAGATTAAATTATGCTAATCTGTCCGATTCAATTCGATATGCACTATTTCAGGTTGTTTCAATTATTACTACTACTGGTTATGGAACTTTCGATTACGAAAAACTTAGTGCTACGACGCATTTTATTTTCTTAATACTTATGTTTATTGGCGGATGTGCCGGTTCTACTGGTGGTGGTTTAAAAGTTATTCGCTCCGTTATTCTCACAAAATATGTTTATATAGAAATCAAAAGATTAATTCATCCAAAAGCCATTATTCCTGTTCGCTTCGGTGGCAGAGCAATCGAAAAAAATATTTTGTCGAATATTTCAGCATTTTTTATAGTTTATTTGCTGATTTCTGCATTTTCAGTTATGTTAATTACTCCATTCCAGGTTGATATTGTTACTTCTATTGGTGCTGTTGCCGCTTGTATTAATAATATTGGTCCCGGACTTGCTGATGTCGGACCAACTGATAATTATTCTCGTTTTCATCCATTTGTCAAATGGTATCTCTCTTTCCTTATGCTTCTTGGTCGTCTTGAAGTATTTACAATTTTAGTTTTGCTTACACCTGTATTCTGGAGAAAGTAATGAAAATCAAGACAATTATTCAAATATTATCGCTTATCGTCGGATGCATAGGATTATTTATGTTGTTCCCTATGCTTTATTCTTTTTTTACCAATGAAAATGTTACCTATAGTTTTTTTGTGTCTTTTTTGTTTCTCTCTGGAGTTGGATTCTCATTATATTTTATTCTAAAATCAAAACAAAATGACAATGATAAAAATTTATCAATTCGTGAGGGCTTTTTTATTGTTACTTTTGCGTGGATAGTTACAATTCTTTCTGGAACTTTACCTTATCTGATAAGTGGAGCTATTCCTGATTTTACTGACGCTTTTTTTGAAAGTGCTTCAGGGTTTACAACTACCGGTTCATCCATATTGTCAGATATTGAAAAATTACCCAAAAGCATTTTGCTCTGGCGAAGTCTTACTCACTGGATTGGTGGAGTTGGGATTGTTGTTATTGCTCTATCTATTATGCCAATCTTAGGTGTTGCAGGTATGCAACTTTTCAAGGCTGAAACTCCGGGTCCTACAACCGATAAACTATCTCCACGCATAAAAGAAACAGCAAGAATAATTGGGCTTGTTTATTTAATAATCACAGCTTTTATTTTGCTTCTGTATTTACTTGTTGGTATGCCTGTTTATGATGCTATTTGCCACGCTTTTGGCACAATTGCAACTGGTGGCTTTTCTCCTAAAAACGCAAGTATTGGCTTTTACCATAGCCCACTAATCGAATACACTGTGGTATTTTGTATGTTTCTCTCTGCTGTCAATTTCTCTTTGCATTACTCTGCTTTGAAAGGTTCTTTCAAAACCTATTTGAAAAGCGAAGAACTTAAATGGTTCATTCTAATTATTCTATCTTCAACGATATTAATTTCTCTTTTTCTGATTTTTGAGAACGGCAAAACAGTAGAAGGTGCATTTCGGGGTGCTCTTTTCTATGTTGTTTCGTTAATTTCTACAACTGGATTTGGGACAGAAGATTATGAAAAATGGAATTATGGAGCTCAATTATTATTAATAACGCTAATGTATTTAGGTGGTATGGCTGGTTCCACATCAGGTGGAATTAAGCAAATCCGCTTCATCGTTGTAGTTAAATTAATTAACTCCGAAATAAAAAAATATATCCATCCTCAGGCTGTTGTTCCCGTTAGAATTAACGGACAGCCTATTGAAAGAAAGATAGCAATTAACATACTTATTTTTACCCTGTTTTATGCTTTTGTTTCAGCTTCGGCAGTCATTACCTTGTGTTTTGATGGTGTTGATATTTCCACATCTATTGGTGCTGTTGCTGCAGCAATGAATGGTGTAGGTCCCGGTCTCGGTTTGGTTGGTCCGGTTGAAAACTTTTCAACACTTCCAGCTTTTGCTAAATGGGTACTCAGCGGTTGTATGTTGCTTGGGCGTCTCGAAATCTTTACTATTCTTATTTTGTTTTCACCTTCATTCTGGAAAAAGTAAGATATTGTGCTTACTTTTTTCTCTAACTTTTTGTAATTTGCATACTTGTTATGTCTTAAATTTTCTTTTTTTCTACTATGGATGCCGATACAAAAAAAGTAATATTAAGTGGAATAACGCCATCTGGAATTCTTACAATTGGACATTTAACCGGTGCATTAATAAATTGGGTACGACTTCAATCTGAATACGATTGCTATTTTATGATAGCCGACCTTCACGCTATTACTGTCAGGCAAAATCCCGCAGAACTACGCCAGCGTACCCTTGATACTGCTGCTATGTTTCTTGCTTGTGGTATTTCTCCCGAAACAAGCACTCTTTTCATTCAATCTCACGTTCCGGCTCATAGCCAGCTTGCGTGGGTACTAAATACCTTTACCGGTATGGGCGAATGCTCTAAAATGACGCAATTCAAAGATAAATCAAAAAAACATTCGGAAAATGTAAATGTCGGTCTTTTTGCCTATCCTGTTCTGATGGCTGCGGATATTCTACTCTATCAGGCGGATTTAGTTCCTGTCGGTGAGGACCAAAAGCAACATCTCGAACTCACTCGCAATCTTGCTCAACGCTTCAATCACTATTATTCCGATACTTTCAAAATGCCCGAACCATTTATTCCGGAGGTCGGAGCTCGGATAATGAGTTTGCAAAATCCAACTTCCAAAATGTCCAAGTCTGATGAAAATAAAAACTCTACAATCTTCTTGAACGATAAGCCAGAAGAAATTCGCAATAAAATAAAGCGCGCTGTTACCGATAGCGATACTATTGTTCGTTATGATGAAGAAAACAAACCGGGCGTCTCAAACCTTATGCAACTTTATAGCATAGCAACCGGAAAATCCTTTGCTGAAATCGAAAAACAATTCGAAGGTGTTGGCTATGGTGATTTCAAAGCCGAAGTTGCCGATAAAGTTGCTGAATATATACGCCCAATTAGTGAACGTTTCGCTGAAATTTCAAGCAACAAAAAGTATTTGCAGGAAATTCTCTCTTTCGGTGCTGATAAAGCTAACAAAGTTGCTATGAAAACTTTGCGTAAGGTCTATAAAAAAATCGGGATTGTGAGCTTTTAATTTATGAAATACAAATTTCTTGTTTTTCTCAGTGTTTCTCTGTTGCATTTTGCTAATGCTTTTTCCCAGAATGGCTCGTTTCGCGATGTAACAATTATTAGCCAGAAAAGTGGGAAACCAATTTCTTTTAGTTTATATCTGCCACCTGATTACGAGAAGTCTAACAAAGCTTATCCTGTTATTTATCATCTTCATAGCTTAGGTGATAATTTTCGTAGTGCCTGGCGTTCGCTTGTAATTAAATATATCAACTATGCTGTGAACTTAGGCATTATTGATGATTGTATCATTGTATTCCCCGATGGCTACGAAAATAGTATGTGGGGAAATAGTGCCGACGGCTCAAAAACTGCAGAATCAGACCTTATCGACGATATAATACCGTTTGTAGACTATTTTTATCGAACTGTTCCGTATCGCGAGTTCAGATTTGTTCAAGGTTTTTCAATGGGTGGATTTGGTGCCGTTAAATTCATTTCTAAATATCCCGAATTATTTGCAAAAGCAGTATCCTTAGATGGTGGAATGAGAACGTGGGCTACTTTGCTAAGCGGTCGCCCTCAAATTGCAAAGGAAGTTTTTGATAATAACGAAAAATTATTCGCTGAATTCGCTCCGTGGAAATATATTAGTTTTTATTCTGATATTTTAAGCCTTGATACTTTATTTTACATATCTGTCGGTGATTTTAAATCTCTTAATAAAACCTTTGCTGATAGTCTTGCTTTCTACAGCATTCCTTTTGTGTATTCGACAACCCTTTGCAAACACGATATAGATTGTTTGCTCGACCGGGAATGGCTGAATATTGCCGAATTCTATTCTAAATCTATTTCCAAAACTAACGACATTAATGCAAAAGTCGTTCAGTCTCCGCTTCGCAATTCACAAAATTCTATTCTAATTATTAACTATTCACTCGAAAAAGTTGGACGTGCCAAAATTGATTTATTCGATACTGATGGCAACCTGATTATGAATGTTGTGAACGAATTTGAAGTTTCAGGTGAATTTAGAAAAGATATTCAAATCAACGGAAGTCTAAAAAAAGGCAAGTATATTTTGGTTTACGATGTCCCAAATCAGAAACGTATGCGTAAATTTATTCTTATTAAGTAATGAATTTCAATTACTTATACAGTTTTGAACTTCTTCCGGCTGAACTGGACTTATTCCGGAATATTAATTTCACACCTAAGTCTCATATTCAGAATAAAGTGTTTCTTACAGAAGGAATTGTTTCTTTCAAGAAATTGCTTGAAAGCAATATTGAAATTATTTCTGTTCTTACAACTTCTAAATACATAAATATTATTCAAGAATTTTCAGACAGATTTTCCAATACCACTGTTTTTATTTGTCCTGATAAAAAATTTCTGGAAAAGATTATTGGCTTTTTGCCGAACGAACCAATCTACGCAATTGCAAAAATTCCATCTTTTACAAATGTTGAAGAACTCGGCAAGAAAATTGTTTTTCTCGATAGCGTATCAAAGCAGGAAAATGTTGGTTCGATAATCCGTAATGCTTTAGCTTTTGATATTGATTCACTTATTTATTCAGCCGGAAGTTGCTTTCCGTATCTTCGTCGTGTTGTCCGTGTTTCGCTCGGTTGCGTTTTCTCAATGAAAATTGCTCTTTCCACAAATCCGATAGTAACTCTTAAAACTTTAAAAAATAATGGATATACAATTATTGCCATTGAACAATCAGATAAATCAATAGATATTTCTTCGGGCAAAAAACACGAAAAAATTTGCTTTATTTTCGGGAACGAAAGCCGAGGCATTAGCTATCCTGTTTTGGAAATAGCAGACGAAGTAGTAGAAATTAGAACAAATAAAAAAGCAGGCTCACTCAATGTGGCTGCCTGCTCTGCAATAGTTTTCTGGAAATATTCTAACTTATCTTAAAAATAGCAACAATTCTATTAAGTAGCTCGGAAATACCCCAAGCAAAACAGTTAATGCAGCAGAAATTAGCAATGTGAAACCTGCCGCTCGTGGCTCGCTTGTGTGCAAAACTTGTTCACTTGCTTCACGAAAATATATGTAGATAAGTAGTCGCAAGTAGAAATATACAGAAATAAGCGACGAAACAATTCCAACAATAGTAAGCCAGAGATATCCAGCATTAATAGCAGACTTGAATATATAATATTTCCCGAAAAATCCTGCAAACGGTGGTATTCCGGCAAGCGATAGCAGAAATACTACCATCATTGCTGATACGAATGGACGAGTCTTATATAATCCGGAATAATGTGAGAAATCAAGATATTCGCCATCTTTACCTTCGAGATTTGCTACAATGGCAAATGAACCAATTTGCATAAATACGTAAACAGTTGCATAGAACGAAGCTCCTGCCCAGCCATCAGGCGTGTTTGCGACTATTCCCATTAGCATATAACCAGCGTGTGCTACAGATGAATATGCAAGCATCCTCTTCACATTATTCTGAGCTATTGCTGTAATATTGCCAACAAGCATCGTCGCAGCAGAAAGCACTGCCAAAATATTTTGCAAAGTAATAATATGATTGCTGTCTAATGTTCTGATTGCCACAAACATTATGTTTTTGCCAATCAAAATAAACGCAAATATTGCTGCTGCCTTTCCCGCAGTGCTCAAAAATCCCGAAATTACAGTTGGAGCACCGTGATAAACGTCAGGTGCCCACTGATGAAATGGAAATGCCGCAATTTTGAATGAAAGCCCTATAAACACAAGAGTTATTCCTAAAATCAGATATAAATTGTTATAATCTTGTGCTAAAATTTTTTGCGAAATTGTCTGAAAAGTCAAAGTTCCAGTGGCTCCGTATATCAATGCTATGCCATATAACAAAAATCCTGATGCAAATGCCCCGAGTAAAAAGTATTTCAATGCAGCTTCTACCGAAGTAATCTTCTTACGGAAATATCCTGCAAGCACATAAAATGTAATGGACATAAATTCAATGCCGATGAACATCAATAGCAAATCTGCTGAATGAGCTATCATCATCATTCCGACTGTTGCCAATACAACAAGCGAATAGAACTCTTTATATTCGAACTCTGCTCTTTCATTATATTCTCGGGCTGCAATTATTGTAAGCAGAGCTGCAACTACAAAAATCAGATCAAAAATATATGCATACCCATTGTATGCAAGCATTCCCATTGTAATTGGATAGCTTGCTAAACTACTCGCTTCTTTATAATACTGGTTCAGCAATATCCAGCCTGAGGAACCAATTGTTAAACTTAATATTATAATTGCAAAAATGTAATTAATTACCTTGTTCTTTCCCGTTAGTGCATCACTTATAACCAGCAATATTCCGGTTGCTGATAAGAAAAAAATCGGGAAACCAAGCATCAACTCTTTTAGTATTTCATTTGCCATATTTCTTTACTGATTGTTTTCAATATTTGAATTATTGGGTTTAGAGATTTCTGGTACTACTGGCAATTCATATCTTTCTTTGCCAAATTTTATTTTTTCCAGTTTATTTACAAGTTTTTTAGTTGAATTTTCAGATAATTGCAAAAAAGTAGATGGATAAATACC
>JAOAGZ010000028.1:17654-29263 GCA_026415495.1 Eximiradius proteiniborus
CGCGTTTATTAATATCTTTTAGTCCGTGATTTGCTGGATTTGTAATTGTGCCAAACATTACCCGTCTGAACATCCAGAGTAAATAAACTGCTGCGAAAATTACTCCTGTTGCCGAAATCACTGAAAACCATATAGAACCAAGAAATGGAGATTTAAATGCTCCTAATAATGTAAGAAATTCACCTACAAAACCATTAAGTCCGGGTAATCCGACCGATGCAAGCATTGCAATTGCAAAAAATACAGTAAATGCTGGCATTATTCGGGCTATTCCACCAAATTCTTCGATTTCTCTGGTATGTCTCCGCTCATAAAGAACCCCGACACAGAGGAACAACATACCTGTCGATAGCCCGTGATTTACCATTTGTATTATTGCACCTTGTATTCCTTCCGCAGTCATAGAGAAAATACCAAGCACAACAAACCCTAAATGACTTACAGATGAATATGCAACAAGTCGTTTTACATCCGATTGCACCATTGCAACCAATGCACCATACACTATTCCAAACACTGCCAACCACGAAATTATCGAAGCATACATAAAACTTGCTTGGGGAAAAAGTTCTAAATTGAAACGAATTAAGCCATATGTTCCCATTTTAAGTAAAACACCAGCAAGTATTACTGAACCCGCTGTCGGTGCTTCTGTATGAGCATCAGGCAACCAGGTATGCAACGGAAAAACAGGTACTTTTATCAAAAATGAAAGTGCAAATGCCCAAAATAACCATTTCTGATAATCTGACGGTATAAAATGACTGTATTGTCTTATTAATTCATAATTCGTTGTAAATCCGTTTGGAACGTGGGCAAGATGTGTTCCTACAAATTGACCGAGCCAGATTATTCCCACAAGCATCGGTAATGAACCAAACATAGTAAATAGGAAAAACTTAACAGTTGCATATATTCTGTCTTTTCCACCCCAGATCCCTATTATAAAATACATTGGAATTAATATAAGTTCCCAGAAAATATAAAATAGAAACAAATCCAATGAAATAAATACACCTGTCATCCCAAATTGAAGCAATAATAGCAACGAATAATATGATTTCTCTCTCTTCTTGATTGCATCAAACGAAGAATATATTGCAATAGGTGAAATAAAAGTTGTAAGCAATACAAGCAAAAGAGACATTCCATCTATCCCAACTCTAAATCCAATGTCGAGCGATGGTATCCACACTTTTTCATAACTAAGCTGAAGATTTGGATTATTAGAGTTGAACTGAAATAATAGAGTTAATGACACAATAAATGCAATTATTGAAAATCCAAATGCTGCATACTTAATTAATTTTACTTGCTCTTTGTTGATAAAAAGTAGAGCAATAGACCCAATCAGTGGTATTAATAATGTAAGAAATAACTCTGTCATATTTATTGTTCTTTAATTCTTAAACAAAACTAAAAACTTGAAACAACCCACGCAATAATAGCTGCAATTCCAGCCATCATAAGCAAAGCATAATTTTGTGCAATACCTGTTTGTATTCTTCGCAACGCTTCTGCAATTTTTTGTACAACAGTTGCCGAACCATTGATAATCCCATCAACTACTCCAACGTCAAATTTCTTCCATAGAAAACTTCGGGAGCCATTGACTATTGGGTCCACTATCAAATAAAAATATATTTCATCAAGATAATATTTATTTAACGATAATTGAAATGCGGTTTTGAACCTTTCAGCTATACGACGAGGATGTAATAATTTATCGTCGCTATAATAATTTATTGCCACTTTTATGCCTAACAAAGCTATTGCAATTGCTATTGCAATGAATAAATATTCAATAGCGTGCAATTCGTGTTCAAGAGGAATGCCCAATATATTGTTCGATTTCGCAAAAATTGGCATTAAGAAGCTCTCAAGTGCATTCGGATGATGTGAAAACCAGAACCCAAGCACATACGGAATGCCCAAAAATCCACCAAATACTGACAAAAACGCAAGCACCGTAAGTGGAACTGTCATTACTTTCGGGGATTCGTGCGGATGTAATTTATGATGATCAAAACGTTCCTTTCCGTGGAAAACTAAATAAACAAGACGAAACATATAAAAAGCAGTGAAAAATGCAGCAATCGTTAGTATTAGCCACCATACAAATCCACCATCATTGTACACTGCCCATAGTATTGCATCTTTTGAGAAAAAACCACTGAATAATGGCACTCCGGCTATTGCAAGCGATGCAAGCAAAAATGTTTTGTATGTAACAGGCATATATTTGGCAAGATTGCCCATTTTCTTGATGTTTTGTTCTTCGTGCATCCCGTGAATAACCGAACCCGCTCCCAGAAAAAGAAGCCCTTTGAAGAAAGCGTGTGTCATTACGTGAAATACTCCTGCAACAAATGCTCCTGCTCCAAGTGCCGCAAACATAAATCCCAACTGACTTACTGTCGAATATGCGAGCACTTTCTTAATATCGTTCTGTGTTATCCCGATTGTTGCTGCCCAAAATGCAGTAATTACACCAACGATAAGAACAACCTCCATTGTTATTGGTGCAAGCGAAAACAAAACCGAATTGCGGGCAATTAAGAAAATCCCTGCTGTTACCATTGTTGCAGCGTGAATGAGAGCGCTTACAGGTGTCGGACCCGCCATCGCATCAGGCAGCCATACTGCAAGCGGCAACTGTGCAGATTTTCCTGTGCACCCTAAAAACAAAAGTAGGGTAATTGCTGTTATCAAGCCCGTATCAAAATATATATTTTTCCCTAAATATGCTATATCCTGCACTCCTGTGTAGCTTAATGTTCCGAAATTTGTAAAAATTAAAAACATTGCAATCAAAAATCCAAAATCACCTATACGATTCACAATAAATGCCTTGTTTGCGGCGTCGCCTGTCCAGGTTATTCGAACTCCGGGGAATTTTCTGTCATACCAAAATCCTATCAGTAAATAAGAGGCAAGTCCTACGCCTTCCCATCCCAGAAAGGTTAATAAAAAGTTACTTGCTAAAACTAAATTTAGCATCATAAAAATAAACAAATTCAAATAAGCGAAAAACCTTGCAAAACTTCTATCATTGTGCATATAGCCAATAGAATAGACGTGTATCAAAAATCCTACACCCGTTACTACTAGCGAGAACAATATTGAAAGCTGGTCAACCTGATATGATATTTTTACTGATATGTCTCCTGTTGCAATCCAGGTGAAAACATCTACAATATATGGTTTTGCAAGCCCTGTACTAATAATATGAAATAATAATATTGCTGAAATTACGAAGGATATACCTACTGTAGCTGAACCTATTGTTCCAATCAATTTTTCGCTTTTTAAATATTTCCCGAACGCCCCGATACCAATAAACCCAAGCAATGGAAATAGAATTATTAACTGGACTAAATCAAACATAATCTATACCCGAGTTTTTATTACAATTTCATTTGTGTAACAACGAAAAAAAAATAATAATAGTTTTTAATTATATTGATAAAATTAATTTATTCTGCAAGATGAAAATTAATTAATTGTTTTTTGCTCACTTCTCTATTCTCTCGATTATCTCAATACCAATCTCTTTTAAATTTTCTATATCCAACTCCTCATCTATTTTGTAAAATCTTAGTCTTTTCAACTCATTTAAATAATTTATTACTTTTTCAATAAATTCATGATCAAATTTCTTATCTATCATTTTTCTTCTGATTTTTTCAACTGATAATTCTTCTTTTTTTAATTTCAAATGTATTAACAATGTTTCTGTAATGCTCCTGAATAAAAAGTCCAGAACTATTTCTCTGTTCGAACTGCTGAAATTTCTTATTTCATCGGCAATTCCTTTCTTTGTTTGAGTGTTCAGTTCCTGATTGAACGACCTCGTATTTCCGCCAGCGTTCATTTTTCTAAGTAAGATAATCAAAGTACTAAGCGACAATAATCCCAGAACAACAAGAATCCAGCTTATATAATCTTTCTTTTCACCAGCAAAGTTCTTTTCTTGTATTATTTCATCAACTCCAATTGCTTCAATGCTGTGCTGTTTGGTCTTTAAAAATATAAATTTTCCCTTCTCGGGGGCAAAATAACTTAATACTTGCTCCGGAATAATATTATTTCCTTCTTTCTGAGATATTAATGTGTAAATAAAAGTTCTTTTACCATTAATTCCATTTTTTATCTTGATGCTATCAATTACATTTGCTTTACCAACGATTTGTAGATAATCAGGTAATTTCAACTTAGGTGCATTAATCAAATATAAATTGCCGTTCCCGATAATTTCTATTATGTACTCGAAATTCTTTTTAACAATTACTGTATCTTTTAAAGTCATAGATTGTACTTTGAAATTCCCGACAGCCCCGATAAAGTTCTCATCTTTTTCTAATATCGGCTTTGTGTTTATTTGAATTTTTTCTGATGTATATGTCTTTATTCTTGAATAATATTTTTCATCCGTAGGAAATTCAGGTGAGTATTCAAGCGAAGCATTGATTTTCAAGGAAATTGTCGGTATTTCAAACGCTCCTTCTTTTGTAGGAATTACAACATATTTTCTTATCAATGCTTTTCTAAAAACCTCACCTCGAATGCTTTCGTATGTGTAACGCAATGCTCCGATGTCCTCTTCTTCGACCAATGCATCATTAAATTCAGGTGTCTTTTCGTCTAATACTTCCGTCAGAATTATCTTATCATTTATGTATAATTCGTACTCAACAACAAAGGGTTCCCCCACGTAGCATTCTTTTTTGCTGGTTTTTGCTTTAATAAAAATATTACTGAAAAAAATTCTGTTTGCGTATTCATCAATTGATAGATTTCTTTGTCCTCCACTTTGTCGGGCAAATAAATAATCTGCCGAAAGCATGCTTGCAATCGGCAGAAACAAAATAAAAAAATATATGTGTAATTTCTTAAAACTCATCACATAGCAGGCTTATATTCCAGATTTTCATCGAAAATTAAATTCGCTTTTGTTGCACGCTTTCCATGAACAACATTCGGAGCAACAAAGATACGCTTTTCTTTAACTGCTTTTTCAAATTCATCTCGAAACTTTGTAACAAATCCACGAACAGGCCAGGCTGCTGCATCACCAAGCGCACAAATAGTGTTGCCCTCAATATTATTTGCAACATCCACCAGCAAATCTAAATCACGAATTGTTCCTTCACCATTAGCAATTCGTTTTAATATTTTCTCCATCCATCCGCAACCTTCACGGCACGGTGTGCATTGACCACAAGATTCGTGGTGATAAAAGTGAGCAATCCGCAAAGTAACAGCCACTATATCCGTGTCTTCGTCCATTACCATTACTCCGGCAGTGCCAATATGAGTTCCCAGCTTTTTAAGCGATTCCTCATCCATTCGTACACCCTCAATCTCGTCGCCTCGCAGTGGTGGCATAGAAGAACCACCCGGTATTACTGCCTTTACTTTTTTCCCACCGGGTACGCCCCCGCAAATATCGTATATAAGTTCAGTAAGTAATATTCCCGTCGGAAGTTCATATACTCCCGGTTTATTTACATGACCACTCACTCCATATAGCAAAGTGCCGGGATGTCCTTCGGCGCCGATTTTTGAATACTCTTCCGCTCCAATCTTCAAAATTGCCGGAACAGTTGCTATTGTTTCAACATTGTTAATGGTTGTTGGCATACCCCATAGTCCATTTTGAGCAGGGAACGGTGGTTTCACTCTTGGATAGCCGCGTTTGCCTTCAATCGAGTTCATTAGTGCCGTTTCTTCACCACAGATATAAGCCCCAGCTCCTTTATGTACGTATATCTCAGTTGAAAAATTTGTTCCGTATGTTTGTTTCATCCGTTCCCCGACTAATCCCGCTTCGTAAGCATCATCTAGCGCTTTCTGAAATAGATTTATCCATTTATGATATTCGCCACGTATATACACATAAGTTGCAGTAATCCCCATCGCATACGAAGCAATAAGAATACCTTCGATTAACTGGTGCGGATTATACTCAAATATTTGTCTGTCTTTGAACGAACCTGGTTCCGATTCGTCGCCATTCACACAAAGATATTTAGGTTTATCATTCCCTTTGGGCATAAACGACCATTTCAGACCTGTTGGGAAGCAAGCCCCACCACGACCGCGTAGCCCGGATTTTTTTACAATATCTATTACTTCATCTGGTGAAATTTGCAAAGCTTTCTTGAATTGTTCATATCCTCCGTGTTGGCGATATATCTCTAATTTATCGTAGTTCTCTATTTCTGGTAACAGTAGTTTTGGAGTGATGTTGTCCATAAATTAACTCAACTATTTTGAATAAATTTCCAAAAAATAATTAACGAATGAGATAATTTTGTATTGATTTTAGTAGTTCCGATTGTTCAATTTATCCAACAGCCATAGTAGCATTTTTTTGCAATCATTGTCAGCTAGTTCCTTTAATGCTTCTTCAGCAAATCTGAAATACTCTGCAATTTTGCTTTTTGCTTCATCGAAAATTCCTAATTCTACAAACATTTCATTGAATTTTGGAACATACTCAGCACTCAATCCGTTTGAATTATAATATTTGTCTAATAACTCTCTGTGTTCAGGCTTTTCTGCTCTTTCGTTTGCAAGTATTACTAAATATGTTTTTTTGCCTTCTTGAATGTCTAATCCCACTTTTTTCCCAAACACTTTTTCATCGGCAATCATATCAAGCAAATCGTCTTGAATTTGAAATGCTAAACCTAAATATTTTGCATAATTTCTCAACCCACTAATTATTTTATCATCTGCATCAGCAACCAATCCGCCAATAACACTGCAAGTTTCCAACAAGGCTGATGTCTTCTTACCAATCATTTTAATGTAATCATCAATTTTTACATTCTGTGAAGTATTGAACTGCATATCATACACTTGTCCTTCGCACACTTCAATCAATCCGTTTGTAAATGTCTGGATTATTTCAAAATAGCGTTTGTGATTTGGAATAAGTCTGTAAGCAAAGCCTATCATTGCGTCGCCAGTTAGAATTGCAATTGATTCGTTCCATTTTTTATGTACCGTTGGTCGGTTACGTCTAAAATCAGATTTATCCATTATATCGTCGTGAACAAGCGTAAAATTATGCATGATTTCGAGTGCCACCCCGCAATCTAACGCACTTTCTGGTGCTCCGCCGGCTGCTCCGCAAGCCATCATTGTAAGTGCTGGACGAATGCGTTTTCCACCTTCCGCCATAAAATAATTATACGGCTCGTATAAATCAATTGGCTCGAAAATCTGTGTTGCTTCTTTAATTCTATTTTCAATTATTTTGCGGAATTCATCAAATTTCGTTTCAAAATTCATAAATACTCCTAATTTTTTATAAAATATTTTCCCGGAAGTTGTCGAGCTAATCCTTTGAACTCAAGCTCGAGTAGTTTCACAAGTAATGTCGGCACATCAATATTTACTTTTTCTGAAATTGTATCAATATGCATTGGTTCAGACGAAATTTCATCGTAAATAATCTTTTGAATTTTGTCATCAAATAAAATTTCTTCCCTGTTTTCTTTATATCGTATGCTACTAATTAATCCCAGATCCAGCAAAATGCTCTCTGCAGATAATACCGCAGTTGCCTGACTATCGTGAATTAGTTTGTTGCACCCGGCGCTTTTACTTGAATTTATCGGTCCGGGAACGGCAAATAATTCCCGCGACTGGTCAATTGCAAAGCTTGCTGTAATAAGTGCTCCTCCTTTAATGTCGCTTTCGACTACTATTACTGCTTGTGATACTCCGCTTATTATCCTGTTCCTTTGCGGAAAATATCCGGGTCGAGCCTTTGTTCCGGGTGGATATTCCGAAATAACCGCTCCCCCTGAATCTATGATTTTATTTGCTAAGTCGCGAGAAATAGCAGGAGATATTTCATCAATTCCTGAAGCTATTATTGCATATGTTATTCCTTTATTTTTTAGTGTTTCTCTATGTGCAATGCTGTCTATTCCATAAGCTAATCCAGATACAACTATTATTTGATTTTTCACCAACTCTTCAACTATCTTCTCAGTTGTTATTTTTCCGTAAAGTGTATTTCTTCTTGTTCCTACAATCGCTATAGAATTTAATCCATTGCTTAGCTGTCCTTTATAATACAAAATCATTGGTGGGTAATATATCTCTCTCAATAATTCCGGATAATTCTCATCATAATACGTAATATATTTAATATTTTCTTTTGCAAGTTTTTCCGATAAATCTTCAAAATCAATTCTTGTTGTTTCATCATTCTTGAAAATTCCATTGTATTTACTTTCAAACCATTCCGGCGGATTCTGCAAAAAATTACTATACGAATCGTATTTTTCGGTAATATACTTTTGTTCTCGAAGCGAAAGTTTTCTATAAAGCGACAACCTCAATATATCTTCTCTTTTCCAGCCGATCTTATTCTTCATAACTATCATCACTTAAAAAACTATAACTAAATTTAGTTATTTATGAATAAAATAAAAAATTAGAAAAAATTAATAATATTGTTGTTATTTATTTGTATCTTTTTATTAGTTTTTTAATATTAGAACTGTATTAATTTCTATTTTAATTTTCTTATGTTGAAAACAATATATAAAATATTGTTAATTGTAATTTGTCTTTCTATTGTAGCTTGCAAGGAAAATCCATCCGATAGTATTTCTGATATCCCATTCGGTTTGCAAGTAGGGCAAAAAGCACCTCTATTTACAACTTACGACATTAATGGGATGAACATTTCTCTTGGTGATTTCAAAGGTTCGGTTATCCTTCTTCATTTCTGGGCTACTTGGTGTCCGTATAGTCGCAATTCGATTGGAAACTTGCTTTCTCTCTGGGAAAAATATGCTTCAAAAGATTTTACAATTATTTCAATTTCTCGTGATTACGATACAACTGCTCTTAGAAGCTACATAGACGCCTACAAATTAAATTGGCTGCATATTCACGATAGCCGCTATGATGTAGGACAGTCCTACGATGTTAAGGTTATTCCAATGTGCTTCCTCATCGATAGGCAAGGAATAATACGCTTTGCAGGCTCTCCATTCGAACCTCAACTATCACAAATTATCGATAATCTCACAAAATGAAAAACAAAGATATAATATTTGCTGTTTTACTGTTTGCTATTATTTTTTTATGTTTATCTCCTTTTGCTAATATTCCGCTTTTCAACGAAGATTATTTAGTCCTGCATTGGAATAATCCGCAAACTTTTGCTGATTGCTTTCGCGATTTCTGGCAACGCACAACAGGTGGTCCATACTGGCGACCTCTTGTGTGGTCATCGTATTTTGTTACTGAATTTTTCTTCGGAATGAATGGTTTGCCTTATCATTTAACTAATATTTTTGTGTATTCAGCTTTGATTTCACTTGCTTTTGCACTTTTTCGCCAACTTGGTGTAAATAAAAACTTTGCTTTCTTTGGATTAATTTTCTTCGCTCTTTTGCCTGCAAGGGAACTGAACTTTGCTTGGGTACCTGGTCGAACCGACCTGTTTGCCGCTTTTTTTATCATACTTGCTACAATTGCCTTTATTCATTCGCAAAAAAACACACTCTTAAAAGTATTAACAGCTTTTTCTTTTCTTTTGGCTATTTTGAGTAAAGAAATTGCTTATGCTGGTGTCGCTATTCCTTTTTTACTCTATTATTTTGTGTTAAAGGAAAAATTTACAAAAAAATATATATACATTTCCACTTCTATTGGCTTCTTATTCATTATCATTTCATTGATTTACCGATATTTCCTAATCGGTGGCACTCCATTTGAAACTTCGAACTATTCAGGTGTGTCTCTTATTCAATTGCCGGTTAATTTCCTTGTATATATTCCTCTCGCATTCATTAACGCGGATATTTTGGAAAATGTTTACATCTCTGCTACAAAGCTCAATTTTCGGGTTCTAATACCGATATTAATTATATTAGCATATTTTTTCAGGAACTTGTTCTTTTTGATTAAACTCAAGAGCCCTCGTCAAAAATTATTTCTGTTTGGTGTTTCGTGGTATTTGTTGTTTATTGGTCCGGCAATACCTACTTTTATGCAATGGTATGGATTTTTAGCATATTTTGGTATGTTTGTTGCAATCTTTCAGATTCTCGACGATGGCAAATTTGATAGAATAAAAATTACGCTCTTTCTGATTGCTACGTTGTTTCTCGTATTTAATAATTACGAGCGTTCAATGCTTTGGAAAGATGTAGGGAATAGGACAAACTCTTATCTCGAAGACCTTGCTCAAAAAATTCCATCATCCGCTGATACTATATATGTAATCGCTGCTCCAGATAAAATCAACCGTCTCAATTCAATGAAAATTGGTTTTCAGGAAGCAGTCTCTTACAACTTTGGTCGCAATATAGAGGTGATTTCACCAATTCGCTCAGAAATTACGCAAAATAGTTCGATTAATTTTTCTGCACAAAATGATACTTTGTCAATCAAACTTAATTTTGGACACTTTTCAATTCAAGGAAATCGCTCATTTAGAAGATCTTTTGACGAAAACTTGTATTTCGAAGATAATTTTGTCTCTTGCAAAATTTCTAATTCATCAAAACAATCGTCCCGTCTGAATTTAATCTTCAAAAACTTGCAAAAGCCAATATTCTTATTTACAGTTTCTGGTTTTATCAAAATAAACTAATTTTTCAGGCTACTAAAAGTCTATATCTATTAGCATTTCAAAACTTGTTCTTAATGAATTTGACTGGTATTCAGTTGAGATTTTAATCAATGCTCCCATAATTTTTCCTTTTCCATTTTTCTTTTCTTGTATCTGTTCAATTGTAAAACGATTCTCATTACTTCGAATATATCTATAATATCCATCCCGATTTCGAAGTGCCAGCACTCCATACTTACCGCTTGTTGGTCCTCCATCAAATTCAACTGGTGCATTATTCGCCAGCACAAATCCCCAGTACCTCACATTAATTTCTTTTGCCATTTCTTGCCTGCTCAACCCCGGAATATTAAAGTTGTTTTGTTCATTCACCAAATTAATACTAGTAAAAATTACTGGAATATTCAAACTTGTGTCGGCAATTACTTTTGCATATCCGCTCGCAACGTGCCATATTGCAGTGATCGGATCATCACCCGGCTTAAAATATTTCTCTGTAATCAATATATCTACTTTTTTAGGGATAAATCTATTGCTCGAAGGATTATCCGCAGGTAAATATATTGTATCAGTTTTGTGAATTATTGTATCTTTATAATTTATTACTGTATCAACTCTAATAATGAATATGCTATCAATATAAAATATCGAATCCCTTAGAATTAAAGTATCCACTTTGAAGGGTGTTTTTATTACATTGTTATCTATTCCGAGCGGGTCGGTGCAGGAATAAAAAATTGGGGAAAAAACTAAAATTGTGAATATTAAATATTCAATTTTTGCAAAAAATTTTCTCAAATTCTTTTTCATAGTTTCAATTTCACTCCAAATGCAAGACCTTTTTTGCTCGACGAAAACCATTTACTTTGATGTTTGTAAGACATATTGCTTATGTCATAACCAACCTGAAGACTATGCTCTTTAAATATTGGTATTTCAGCTCCGATACCTAATCTCCCGACAAATCCTACTTTATTGCCTCCAATTGCTGCTTGTG
>JAOAGZ010000029.1 GCA_026415495.1 Eximiradius proteiniborus
CATTAATGTTCATAATTATAACCATACTTATTAATCAAAATTTCGCGTATTTTTTTTCGGGTGCGCGATAGTGTAACTTTCACAACATTTTCATCGATACCGAGCATTTGGGCAACTTCCGGGTTAGAAAATCCGTCAATATCGCGAAGCTTGATAATTTGTTGAGCTTTATCGGGCAAATCTTCAATAATCTTGTAAATAAGCTCAGCGGCATCCTTATATTCGGCGTTTTTGTAAGGCGAAACGTCAGATGTTTCTAAAACGTAAGAGTAATCATCAATATCGCTTTTTTTGTGTTTGTAGTGCTTGGATTTGAATTTATCCAAGCAGATATTTCTCAGCACCACAGTAGCGAAACCGTCGATGTTTGCGTTCTTGTCTATTAGCGAACGTTTTTCCCATATTTTGATAAATGCTTCTTGCACAGCTTCTTCGGCATCCTCACGGTTGTTCAAAATTCTATAAGCAAGCCGCAGCAATCTGCTTTTCATCCTTTTTGCGTGAGTTATGAACTCGTTTTGTTCCATCAATTGATATAATAGATAACGAAATAAAAAAAAATAAGTAACAAAAATAATGAAATGAATTTATCATAAAAAATATATTTTTTTTAATTTTAATTGGTTACGGGTGTAACGATAAAAAAATATCGATAAATAACTAACGAATAGTCGATTTTTCTTGCACTTAATTTTAATTAAGACTAATTTGCATTTGAATTGCTTATGCAGTTCAAGTATTTTTAACAAAAAGAGAGTTTGGTATGGCAAAGAAACTCATAGACGTAATGGACACCTCCTTCCGGGATGGTTTCCAATCAGTTTTTGGTGGCAGAGTGCTTTTGCAGGATTTTCTGCCCGCACTTGAAGCAGCTGTTGCCGCTGGCATCACACACTTTGAATTTGGTGGTGGCGCTCGCTTTCAGGCACCGGTATTCTACCTGAACGAAAACCCATTCGAAATGATGGACAAGTTTCGTTCGGTTGTTGGTCCGGAAGCTAATTTGCAAACTCTTGCACGTGGTGTAAACACAGTTGCCTTAGATACATCTCCGAAAGAAGTAATAGATTTGCACGCTAAAATGTTCAAAAAGCACGGCACAACAACTATCCGCAATTTCGATGCGCTCAACGACGTAAACAACCTGATTTTCAGTGGTGAATGCATTGTTCGGCACGGATTGCGTCACGAAGTTGTGGTAACTTTGATGGATTTGCCTCCGGGATGCACCGGGGCTCACGATGTAGCATTCTACAAAAAGACATTGAAGCAGATACTTGATGCCGGCATTCCGTTCCACTCCGTATGCTTCAAGGATGCAAGCGGAACGGCAAGTCCCCGCAAAGTATATGAAACAATCAAGATGGCACGCAAGATGTTGCCGGAAGGCACTCACATCCGTATGCACACGCACGAAACAGCCGGTGTATCGGTTTCGTCCTACATTGCTGCGCTCGAAGCAGGTGCTGATGGTATCGATTTAGCTGCTGCACCTGTGTCTGGTGGAACAAGTCAGCCGGACATTATCATTATGCTGCACGCATTGAAAGGTTCGGAGTTCGATTTAGGTCTGGACATAGAAAAAATCAGAGAATACGAAGAAGTATTTACAGAGTGCTTAAAAGACTACTTTATTCCGCCGGAAGCTGTTCAGGTTTCGCCTATGATACCGTTCTCGCCAATGCCGGGTGGAGCATTAACAGCAAATACGCAGATGATGAGAGACTTCAAAGTGCTTGATAAATTCCCGCAAGTGATAAAGGAAATGAGAGAAGTAGTTGAAAAAGGTGGATTTGGCACATCTGTAACACCTGTTTCGCAATTTTATTTCCAGCAGGCATACAATAACGTTATGGCTGGTAAATGGAACCAAATCGCCGAAGGTTACGGCAAAATGGTGCTTGGCTATTTTGGCAAAACACCGGTTGAACCAGACGCGGAAGTTGTTAAATTAGCAGAAGAGCAACTTAAATTGCCACGCACAACTGAAAGCCCGCTTGTGCTCGCTGAACGCGACGAGAAAAAATCTATTGCTTACTGGAAAGAGCAACTTCAAAAGGAAAATATCGAGCTTACAGAAGAAAATATATTTATTGCTGTATCTTGTCAGACAAAGGGAATTGCCTTCCTCAAAGGTGATGGCAAAGTGAATGTTCGCAAAATTTCGGAAGAGAAAAAGAAAGAAGAGGCAAAAGTAGCACAAGCTAACGGTTCGAACAATGGCAATAATGGAAATGGTTCGTCAAAGCAGGATTACATCCCAAGTAATGTTCAGGTTACAAGTATTCCTCCGGGATTCTTGGGGGCACCGAATATGAATCCTGCAAGTGCTGTAACAAACTACAAAATTACAGTTGAAGGGCAGAGCTTCAACGTTCAGGTGCAAAATCTTAACTAAAAGAAGTTTCATAGGGACATAGAAAACAATCTACGACCTTTTGGGCGAAAGCTTAAAAGGTCTTTTTTTTTTATTTTAATTTTATTGAGAATATTCCGATATTTGTATTTAGACGCCATTTCGTATAGCCGTAATATGGACGAAAACTTTGCTGAATACTGCATTTTGCTGATAAATTTCATACCGGATGATGAAATATTTAACTATTTTACTGATGTTAAAATCAACGCTTTAGTTGCCGAGAATTTATCTGAACTGAATATAACTGAAATCGAGCAGTGTTGCGTAATAATCATCAAATACGACGAACATTTGCTTGTATTCGACAGTTTTATCGAAATATTAAAAAAACAAAATAAGTTAGATAATCTCGTTATTTTTGCAGAACTGCAGTATTTCCCGCTGCTTGCCGAAAAATATCCGAACACACTTCTATTGATAGATGATGAAAAATCAAGAAACTATAATAAAGACAAAATTCTGAAAAAACTTAAATTTTGCATTTCCAAACGAACAGAAGAAGAATTCGAAGAAAGATACAAAAAATTAGAAGAAAAAGCTGAACTCTACCGGACAATTCTGAATTCATCTCCGGAGCCGGTAATAATGATAGACGAGGAGGGAACGATTCTTGGTTCGAACGACTATGCAGACAATATAATGATCAGGCGTATTGACAGCTATCTTGGGAAAAATCTCTACGACCTGATTTCTATCGGGCTTAGCTCGATGCTTAGAGTTTATACAAAAAAAGCAAAACTTACAAAATTACCGGTTAATTTTCTTTTCCGGCACTACGACTACGTTATCGAGTACACTATTGTTCCAATATATAATGATGAAAGCACCTGCAAATATATAATTTTCAGGGAAGATCAAACAGAGCGGGAATTTGCTGAACGTGCTCTAAGGTTCAACGTTGATTTACTCACCAGTGTGCTGAACAGCTTGCCGGTGATGGTATGGCATTTGAATCATAATTTTGTAATTAAACTTGTTCTGGGAGCGATTGAAAATATCGGACTATTTCAGGATATGCAAGTTGGTGAGCAAGTTAGCGAAGTACTGAAATCACATCCGCAATTTTATAAAAATATTCTGGAAGCATCGCGTAACCGCCGGCGATACTCGATAGAACACATAGGGGATAAATACGTTGAAAACTTTTATTCTGCAAAATTCGATGAGTTAAACAATTTCAGCGGACTTACAATTGTTAGCAACGACATTACCGAAAAGATAAAAGCAGAAACTGAACTCGACGAAGAACGCCGAAAACTGCAATTTGCTTTTAGTATGTCGTTCGAACTGTTCTGGGAATTTGATTTCACAACAAACACCTTTAATATTTACAAAATAAACGAAGATAAAATATATAATTTCCCGCCACCAGTAATATCAGGAAGAGAATTTTTGAAATATTGCTATGAGGACGAAATTCCTTACGTAAAAAAATTATATATATCATTTAAACGCGGGGAAATTACCAATACTGAATTTTTCCTGAAAATGCGGGATTACGACGGACGTGAGCTTTGGTATGAAAATAAAGTTGCAGTTTTCGAATACGACGATATTTCGAAGAGACCGAAAAAATTGCTTGGTGCTTCGAGAGATGTTTCTGATATAGTAAAGATTGAAAATGAAATTCACAAATATAGAAATATGCTCGAAAGTATTATCAACAGAGGGAATATTTATTATATTCTTCTTGATAGAGAAATGCGGGTAGTAACATACAACAAATACGCATTTGATAAGCTGCTTTCAACATTTAATATATATCTCAGGTATGATGCAGATTTTAAGCAATTCCTGAAAGAAAATGAGCTTTCTAAAAAAATATATAATTCATTTTTGGAGGCATTGAGCGGACAGGAAGTTCATTTTGAATACAATTATATAGATTATGTTGGTGGTGATTATTGGATAGAACACGTATTTAGTCCAATATATTCGCTTGAAGGCGAAATCCAGTATGTGAATATAATGGCACGACCTATAAACGATCGAAAAGAAGCAGAAATAAAGCGTCAGGAATCTATAGTGATGATTGAAAATGCCGCGAGAATTGCTTCCATTGGTGTGATTGCAGGTGGGATTACTCACGAAATAAGCCAGCCACTCAATGCAATCAAGGTGGCTGCCGATGGAATTCTGTATTGGAACAAACAAAATGAGTTGCTGCTACCGGAACAAATCACAAGACTTATCTACAGAATTTCCAATGCGGTTTCGAAAGTTGAAGATATTATTCAGCATATGCGTTCATACTGGCTTGAATCTACAAGTCAGGAGCGGATTGAGGTGAGAGTATCTGTTGTTATTCAACGGGCATTGAGCCTGGTTGTGCAGAAAATACAGGCACACGATATTTACCTTAAAATTGAAGAGCAAAAACCTGATTTAACGCTTACGGCGAACCCTCTGCAATTAGAAATAATAATTAATAATCTCATAATAAATGCTATTCAGGCAATTGACGAAAAAGACCAGAACGAGAAAGTAATAGTTATTTCGTTTGGCGAAGAAGACGACAAAAAGTACATTTCCGTCGCTGATAGCGGTATCGGTTTGCCAAAAGATGTATCTATCGACAAACTCTTCGAACCGTTCTTCTCTACAAAAAAGCAAGGCAAAGGCACCGGGCTGGGGCTCGCCATTGTGAAAGTATTTGCTCAAAGAATAGGCGGGACAATCGAAGTCTGCAACAACGATATGGGTGGGGCAACGTTCAAAATTTTATTCGATAAATAATTTAGAAACATTTTTTCTCGTTTTTCGTTTATATCTTGCATAATTGAGAAAAATATTATGGATTTCGGTGGGTTTAAAAATCAGTCGCAAAAGATTTCGACAATAGCCGCAATAGTGATTGGCTTTTTGTTTTTTGCCGCGTATCTATACGTTACGGGGTTGATTGCTCAACCGATTGTTTTGCTTCTAATTTCGGTTTTTATTCTTTTTTCGTTCCGCAAGAAAGCCCCAATTATAGAAAAACTATTAATCGTAGTTGCGGTTTTCTTTGTTTTCAGCTTGATCAAAGTAATTGGTTCGTCGATTGTTCCTTTTTTTATAGCGTTTTTAGTCGCTTACCTGCTCGATCCGTTTGTCGAGAAACTCAAGCAAAGATGGAACATAGCCCGATGGCTATCGTCGCTTGTGTTTATTCTGGTAATTATAGGTGTTTTCACTGCTGTGGCTGTGTTTGTGTTTCCAATTATTTTCGATCAGCTTGATAATGCTCTCAAGAGCCTTACTGCATACGTGAATTCTGCGAGAAAATATGTTGAAAGCGAGGACTTTTTCCGAAAATTGCAAAAACTCGGGCTTCCCAAAAGCACTGTTCGTGAAGCGGTTCGCGACGAGCTTATTCCTCGCATCGAAGGTATAGTCAATGTGATTTTCAGCAGTTTGCTTAAAATACTGAGTAGCTTATCGGTAATTTTGACGCAGGTAGTAAATGTAATTTTGACGCCTATTATGACATTCTATTTGTTGAAAGATTTCCGAAAATTCAAAGATTATATCAAAGACAATCTGAGAACCAAGAACAAGAAATTGCTTTTGGACTTACGCAAAGTGAACGTAATTGTAAAAAAATACATTGGTTGGCAGATTGTTGCAGCGATGATAGTTGCTACTTTCTGCTCGATTAGCTTTTCATTTTTCAATCTTCCTTATTCTATTGTTTTAGCGTTTATTGCGGGAATACTGAACCCAATTCCGTATTTTGGCTCTGCAATTTCGATGATTATAGGAGCATTTGTTATGCTTCTGGTTGATGATGGCAATTTCTTTGTTAATATGCTGGTAATAGTAGGGACAATATCGGCAATACATTTTATAAATGCCTATCTGATCGAGCCGAATGTGCTCGGCAAGCAGGTTGGTTTGCATCCGGTATTGCTAATTATTTCATTATTTGTATTTGGTGGTTTGCTTGGATTAATTGGTTTGCTGATTGCAGTGCCGACTACTGCAGCATTAATGATGTTCTATGAAGAGTGGCGAAAAAATGAAATGAATATAGAAGAAGATTACGAGGAAGAGGTGGCGAAATGAAAAAAATAGCAGTTGTGCTGATGAGCGGTGGGATGGATTCAGCTCTGTGTGCTGCAATAGCATTGAAACAAGGCTACGAAGTTGCAGCTTTGCATCTGAATTATCTACATAGAACGCAAGAGCGAGAAGAACGTGCCTTTAATGAAATATGCGACTATTATGGGATTAGCCACAGGCTTGTTGTTGATGTAAACTATTTCAGGCAAATTGGTGGTTCGAGCCTGACAGATTTGCAGATTGATGTTCCGAAAGCAAAATTCGACAAGAACGAAATACCAAACACATATGTTCCGTTTCGCAACGGAAATATATTGGCAATAGGAGCAAGCTGGGCTGAAACACTTGGTGCCGAAGCTATCTATATTGGAGCAGTCGAGCAGGATTCAAGCGGCTATCCAGATTGCCGCGAAGATTTCTTTCGTGCTTTCGAGCAAGCACTTAATCTTGGCACAAAGCCCGATACGCACATAAAAATTGTTACACCAATTATTCATCTTTCGAAAAAAGAAATAGTTCAGAAATCGATTTTATTAAATGTTCCGCTTTATTTAACGTGGAGTTGCTACTCAAATGAAGATGCAGCCTGCGGCGAATGCGAATCGTGCCTACTTCGCCTTCGTGGATTTGAGCAAGCAGGATACATAGACCCAATCAGGTATGTCAATAAAGCAAACGAGTGAGGTATAGCAAGATTTTTTAGACTTATTCGTCTTTTTCTTTATATTATAGGGAGGTTTGGGATATGTTGAATTCAAGCAAAAAAAGTGTTTTGCTTTATTCTTCTCTTTCGGTTTTGAGCTTTGCTTTGTTGGTCGGCTTAAGCTTACTGTTTTATAATTCATCGTTTGCTCAGCAAAAAAATGTTAAAATAGGAGTAGACAAAGCTCCGGTAGTTCCATCGGAAGCGGCAAAGGCGTTCAACGATGCACTTGTAGCAGTTTCCGAAGCGGTAAAACCCACAGTTGTAGCGATTAGTGTTGATACAAAATCAAGTTCGATGAATCAATTCCCAGGGTTTGAGGAATTTTTCAAGTTTTTCGGTTTTCCCGAAGATGAGCAAAAGCAGGAGCGACGCGGTCGCGCAGCTGGTTCTGGTGTGATTATCTCGCAGGATGGCTACATTGTTACAAATAATCACGTAGTCGAAGATGCTATTGAAGATGGAATTAAAGTTATTACAAGCGACCAAAAAGAATACAAGGCAAAACTCATTGGGCGCGATCCACTTACTGATTTGGCAGTTATCAAAATCGAAGCCTCTGGGCTAAAAGTTGCACACTTTGCTAAAATCGAAGATGTGAAAATCGGACAGTTTGTTATTGCAGTTGGCAATCCACTCGGGTTGAATTTTACAATTACCAGCGGTATAGTTAGTGCAATTGGGCGAGGAGCGATGGGACTGCGTCGCGACCCGTACGCGGTTGAATATTTTATTCAAACAGATGCGCCGATTAATCCGGGCAATAGTGGCGGCGGGCTGTTCGATATTAATGGCAGTTTAGTCGGAATTAATTCAGCAATTGCTACGCAAACGGGTACCTATATAGGCTATGGTTTTGCTATTCCAGTTGACTTAGTTCATTCAGTTGTGCTGGATTTAATTGATGATGGGAAAATTGACCGTGGCTATGTAGGAGTTGTAATTTCCACAGTAGATGAAATTACTGCAAGAAATATTGGGTTGCCAAGCGTCCAGGGCGTTATGGTGAATGACGTGCTCAAAGGTAGTCCCGCAGACAAGGCTGGTATTGAAATCGGCGATGTTATTCTCGAATTGGACGGCAAGCAAATAAACAGTTCTAATCAATTGCAAAGCTATATTGCTCAAAAACGTGTCGGCGACAAAGTAAAAGTTACTCTTTGGCGTGATAAACAGAAAATTACCAAAACTGTAACTTTAGAACGTCGCAAAGGTGATGATTCGGACGAAAGCGTAAGCGAAGATGAGTCCTCCGGCAAGAAAGGCGATACATCAGCTAACGAGCCGGTTTCGTTCGATAAGTTTGGCTTTTCTGTTGCTCCGCTAACTTCGGAACAGAAAAAAGAATTCGATGTTAAAAATGGCGTTTATATTTCGCGTGTCCAAAGATTTTCGCACGCAGCCGAACGCGGGCTTTCCCCAAATGGTGTGATTGTGAAAGTTGATAGAAAGGAACTCAAGACAACCGGGCAACTCAAAGAAATTCTGGAAAGCAAAAGCAAAGGCGAAACAGTAATGTTCCAAATAAAATATAAAGAACGCAACCAGATTGTTGCATTAGAAATTCAGTAAATTTGATCGGATTATTCGCAATTTAAATTAAACTATTGAAATTTAGCAGAGGTGGCAGCAAGGCGTCTCTGCTTTTTTGTTAGTTCAATTATTTTAGTCATTATTTTTTGAATTCGATAAATATTTATATATTGTTATGCTAAACATTGCCGTTAATTTCAAAAGGGAAATTAATATAATGGAAGTAAAGAGATTAAAAACTAAAGGTGAAACAATGATAGAAAGAACAGAAGACCAGTTCTGGGCATATGAAATAGATGAAAATAATAGTAAGGAGGATTTGGTTTTATTGGATAACGTCCAATTTATTTATGAATTATCATTGGCTGAATTAGAATTAAAAGCCTTAGATGTTAACTTTGAAGTAACAAATGGGTTAAGAGAATTTAAAATATTAAATAAATCAAATGAACAAAAAAAATTAATAAAAAGAAAGGGTGCATATTACAAAACTGTTGATGGACAACTAACAGACTACTTCAAAATAATTCAGAAAAATAGAACTCGCTCTGTAAATCAATATTTAACTCACTGGATTTATCCATATAAAGGCAAATTCCATCCTCAAATGATTAGGGCGTTGCTAAATATAATCGGATTAAATGAGGGAGATACTGTTCTTGATCCATTCTCAGGAAGTGGTACCACAGCGCTTGAAGCTCAACTTTTAGGAATTAATTTTATCGGGATAGATATATCACCACTTTGCGTTATTCAGGGAAAAGTAAAGACAGAATCTATTTATTTTATAGATGAAATAAAAAAATTGAAAAAGGAAATTTTCCAAAATTATTCATCAAACCTATTTCAAACTGATGAAAATTACTATGATATCTTGAATAATTTATCAGAAGATGAAAGAATAAAAAATTTCTATAGATTAGCAAGATTATTGGCAGTAAGTGATAATTCTCGTAGGAAACGAGATTTTTTCAATTCATTTATTAAAAATATTGATTTAATGATTTCTTCTGTGGAGGATTTCATAAGGGTAAAAGATGAATTGAATTTAACATTAGGAAATGTGAAAATTGAAGTTGGTGATTCCAGAAACATAAAATTATCTGATAATTCCGTAGATGGAATAATAACATCACCACCTTATTCAATTGCTCTCGATTACGTAGAAAACGATATTCATTCTCTTAAAGATTTAGGTTTTGACGTGTTGAAGATGAGGGATGATTTTATTGGAGTTAGGGGAAATGGAAGAAGTAAAATAGAGCTTTACAACGAGGATATGAAAAAATCATACAAAGAAATGCACAGAGTGCTAAAAAAAGATAAATATGCTGTTATTGTTATAGGAAATGCTACTTATCAAGGACAGGAAGTAAAAACAGTAGAGTTTACTATTGATATTATGGAAAATCTTGGATTCAAATTAGAGAAAAATATAAATAAAATAATCTTTGGTTTATATAATGTGATGAAAAAAGAAAATATTCTGATTTTTAAAAAGGTGAAATAAGTATGTGTAATAATGAAAATGAATATATTAAGAAACTCGAGAATGTGATCAAACAAATGTTACAACCATTAAAAGACATTCCTTTCAACCTTGTAATAGAAGCAATTACAGGAAAAAAAGTAATGTCTTTTGACTTTAAAAACTCAGACCATAAAAAAGTATTGAAGCTATTAAAGCAATCCGCACTAATAGCTGGGAAGGAAATAAATAAAACAGGAATTTTGAGATCAAGACCTAATGAAATTGGAAATGATATAGAACTTTATGTCCGAAAAGCATTAAATTCGTCAGGTTTAACTGCGGATATTCCAGAAAGCACTAAAGGCAATAAAAAAGCAACAGGTTATCCCGATATATTGTTTTGGTATAATGAAAAACCATATTATTTAGAATGTAAGACATATAATATCGAAAATATAGCCACAACTCAAAGAAGTTTTTATTTTTCACCATCTGATGAATTTAAAGTAATTTATGATGCACCTCATTTTATATTATCTTTTGAAATTTATGTTTCAGGAGAAAAAGATAACAAACATATTTATAAATGTAAACATTATAAAATACTATCTAATGAATCGCTATCTTTAGATGTAAAGTATGAATTCAACTCAGATAATAAAAGAATGTATTCCGGAAAAGATGGAACAATTGTTTTAGATGAAGGGGCAATTGAATAGAAAATTGGCGACATTATGCACAACATTGGCTGTAAGCCATTAAAAAGTCGCATAGACTAAGAACGTAAAACAAAATGAAAAAATACTATATATATATATTGCTTGCACTTGTGGTGGTGCTTTTTTTGCGGTTCAACCGACAGGACCTGCTGATAAAAGATGTTGTCGGGATTATAGGCGGCGACCATCACCAATATTATGCGATGGTGGATTATTTTCGCGGGCAAGCACCTTTCTGGTATTCAGACGCTCCATTCAACAAAAGGTTGTTGGTGCCACTTTTGGCGGCGGCGTTGCCATTTGAACGAGGCTTTTCGTTAAATCTGATTAATGCAATTCTGTTGTATCTGGGCTTTGCGTTTGCATTCAGGACACTTGCAGGGCGGTATGTGAAGCCTAAGGTAGCGTTTTATATTGTTTTGCTGCATATTTTTTGTTTTCCGGTGTTCTATTATAGTGTTGTAGGGTTTGTGGATGCGGCTCTTGTGGGGTGGATGATGATTTCGCTTTCCTTGCTTTTGGAAGGTCGCTACGTGTGGTTTTGCATTGCTGTGGCAATTGGCTTGTTTCTGAAAGAGAGCATAATAATAGTATTTGCTTGCGGATTGCTGTATTTTATTTTCAAAAGAAACTGGAAGCAAGCAGTTTTGCTTGTTCTGCTTTATGCTGTTGCATACTTTTTGCAACAAAAGATTATGCAAATATTAAATTATGGAATACCATATACTTATGGCTGGGAAATTGAATTATCGACTTTGAAGAATAATCTTGCCCGCCCGCGGACTTATCTTTCGTTTTTGCTTTCAGCATATCCTTCGCTGATAATTTTTGCAATTGGGATTTACTTTTACTTTAAGAAAAAATTTGCCGGGCAAGATAGGGAAATTATTCTTTTGTGTTTTGCCGGGCTTGCTCTGGTGCTTGCATTGTATGTATATTCACTGTTTGTGGCATATTCTGATGGCAGGTTTATCTATCCGGCTATAGCATTTTCGATATATCTTTCCGGGATAATAGCAAAAGAAAATGCCCCTGCGTGTTGAAGTTGCAGAGGCATTCACGGCGAAATAAAGAAATAATCAACTCTTTACTCTATTCCCATTCGTTGTTTTAATATTTTCTGTGTGTAAGGAATTAGCCCGCCTGCATCAACTATTGCCTGACGAGCCTTTGGCAGTGGAACAATCGGAAATTCTTTGCCTTGCGTTTTGTTTATAACTTTGTCGCTCAGAATTTCGAGCTCGTCGCCCACTTCGGCTTCGATTTCAGGACAAATAACTGTTCGCAAGCCAAGATTGATACTGTTTTGCAGGAAGATACGAGCAAAATCTCTTGCAACAATAGTCAGGTTGTGCCCTTTCAAACACGAAGCCGCCTGCTCACGAGAAGAACCGCAACCGAAATTCTTTCCGGCAAGGATAATTCTTGTTTCGTCAGTTTTTTCACTATTAAGCAATTTGTTAAGTTCTTTTATATCATCAAAGGCGAATTGCGGAGTTTCTGTTGGCAGAACTGTTGCCATATATCGTCCGGGATAGATAATATCGGTCGAAATATCATCATCGAATTTATAGATTACTTTAGCCATTTTAAAACCCTCCTTTTTGCGGATTTGTTATCATTCCAGTAATTGCGGAAGCAGCAGCAACAGCTGGGGAACACAGATATACATCAGAATCAGGATTGCCCATACGCCCTTTGAAATTGCGGTTTGTTGTTGCGAGTGCTACTTCTTTGTCGCCCAAAGCTCCCTGGTGCACACCCAAGCAAGGTCCGCAACCGGGGTTCATAACCACTGCACCGGCTTTTACAAGGTCGTTTACGTAACCGAGTTCGAGAGCCTTCTGGTATATTCTGTATGAAGCGGGGAAAACAAGCATACGCACACCGCGGGCAACTTTTTTGCCACGAAGTATGTTTGCCGCAGTTTCTAAATCATCTAAACGTCCATTGGTGCAAGAACCAATAACAATTTGATCAACTTTCAATCCTTCGACTTCCGTAACCGGCTTGACGTTATCAACTGTGTGCGGGCAGGCAATCTGCGGAACAAGTGTAGAGGCATCAATTTCGACAACCTGACAATATTTAGCGTCTTCGTCCGGAGCGATAAGTTCAATATCGCCTGTTACGCCGGCTTCTTCGCGCAGGAAGCGGATAGTTTCTTCGTCTGGCGGGACAATACCGGAAGTAGCGCCGGCTTCGACAGCCATATTGCACAATGTAAGGCGTCCTGATGTGCTCATATTGCGAATAGTCGAGCCGTGAAATTCTAACACTTTGAAATTTGCACCTTCTGCTGATATTTTGCCAATCAAATGCAAAATGATGTCCTTAGGTTGAACATATTTTGGGAGTTCGCCCTCGACAACAACTTTGATGGTATCGGGCACTTCTACATTAAGCACATTACCGAGAGCCCAGACCGAAGCCATTTCGGTTGCACCGATACCGAAGGCAAATGCTCCAAGAGCCCCGTGAGTGGTTGTGTGGCTGTCTGTTCCAACTACAACATAACCGGGCAAAACATAGCCGTTTTCGGGTAGGATTTGGTGGCAGATACCGCCTTCGTCTCCGCGAATATCGTGAAATTTGGTAATTCCTTGTTCAGCAACAAATGCGCGGATTTTCTTCTGATTGGTGGCGGTTTTCTTGCTTTCTGCGGGAACTCTGTGGTCGAAAATAATAGCAATCCGATTTGGGTTCCACACTTTTGCGGTGCGACCCAGACCGGCGAAAATTTCTTGGAATTGGTTCATCACAAGTGCCGCATTTTCGTGCGACATTGCAGTATCGACAGCTGGTTCGAGCACTTCGCCGACTTCAACGCTTTGCCGGGAGGTTGCACGTGCCAGAATTTTTTGAACAATCGTTTGACCCATTTTCTCCTCAATTTCTGTGTTCGAAATGAAATTTAGAATATATAATTTATTAACAATTTTTTTAAAAAAGAAGTAATTTTGATTTGAATTGCAAAAATTCAGTTTTTAATAATAAAGTGCTTACACACAGTTAGCGTTTCAGTGAATTTCTACAAATAATATTTGTTTCTTTGCAAAATAAGAATCAGAATATTCAATAAATCGCTGCTTTTGAAGTTTTCAGGACGCACCGGGTGCGTCCTGAGCCATCTCAAATATATTCTTCGCCAAACTTGTTTTTTACGTCTTCTACGCTTTGGCGGACCTGTTGCACTTTGTCGACCGGGCAAACAAGCACTGCGTCGTCTGTTACAACAACGGCAACACCGTCCATTCCCAGAACAGAAACAACAGCCATTTTGCTTTCGTTGATAATGATAGAGTTGTCTGTTGCAACAAGCGAAGCCCGACCAATGGAAATGTTTCCACTGCTATCAGCCGGGCGTGTTCGCCGTAGAGCATCGAGTGCTCCGACGTCGTCCCAGTTGAACAATGCACGAGCAACAGCGACATTGGCAGTTTTTTCCATAAGCCCGTAGTCTATGGAAATATTCGGAAATTCCTTAAAAATATCTCCGATTTCATTTAGCAAAGAGTTGGAAGGAGTATTGATTGAACTAACTAAATTTTTAGCCATAAGTTCAATATGATTGCCAACTTCGGGAAGATGTTGCTTCAATTCACAAACGAAGGTTGAAAGCTTATAGAAAAACATTCCGCTATTCCACAGGAAATTACCAGAGGCAAGGTAGTGGGCTGCTGCTTCGGTAGAGGGTTTTTCGCGGAAGCTCAGGACATCGAAAATCAATTGCCAGTTGGTAACTTTTTCGCCAAGCTCGATATAGCCGTAACCGGTTTCGGGGCGGGTTGGGGGAATACCGATAGTGAGAATTTTCCCTTCGGCTTCGGCATATTTCATTGCTTCATCAACTGTTTCGATGAAAGAGTGTGAAGGGAAAATATGCTGGTCGGCAGTGAGCACAGCTACAGATAAATCAGGTTCATTGCTGTATTTAGCAAGAAGAACGGCGGCTCCAAGTGCAAGGCAGGGAGCTGTATTGCGTTTGTATGGCTCCGGAATAATGTTCTCCGGTGGAAAATCAGTAAGCATATTTCGCATAATCGGAGCAAGCAATTCGCTTGTGATAATATACACGTCCCGCTTGTCGATAAGCGGTGCCACCCGCTCAACTGATTCTTCGAGCATAGTTTTGTTGTCTGAAACTAATTTTAGCAATTGTTTCGGTTTTTTGCGCCGGCTAAGTGGCCAAAAACGTTCGCCAGAACCACCTGCCATAATTAAAGCAACTCTTTTCATTGAAATACCTTATTTTTATGATATAAATATGCAAAACATTTATAAAAAGCAAAGAATGAAATTCCTAAAATGATAATTGCCCACATCCAGTATGGCAGAAATAAATATTTCTCTAAATAACCTGTATCGGAATACATTATTTCGCCATTCATTTCAATACGGTCTATGAAAAAATATCCGACATTTGGGTATAAACTGAGCATAGAGGACACACCGAGAAATTGAAGCACTAATTGCTTGACTTTATCCGACGATTTTATCCCAATATACATTAGCAATGCACCTACTGCAATCAAAAATATTACTCCAAATACAGAACGCACCCAAATAATAACTGTTATGACAATCAAAGCACCTACAATTACAAGCAACCTTTGAGTTGCTTTGACTGAACCCGACGAATAAATAAAAAGCATACCGGCAAAAGTAGGTCCCAGTGGCCCGCTAATGGCAACAAGAGCCTGCCCGATTGAGCCAAGGAAATGCACTCCTGAATGCACCGCAACTCCTGAACCATCGGGATGCACAAGTAAGTAATGGAAGTTGCCGCCGAGTAGCAATGCCGCAAGACCGTGCCCCATTTCGTGAAAATATGTTGCCAAAATTGTGATTGGGTATAGGTAAATGAATCCAGTAGGAATATTCCAGATAAGAATAAGGAAAATAGAAAAACCCGAAAAATACCAAGGAGAGTTTTTATTAAAATGCCTGTCTAAATTATTTTGCGGAAAGGGCATATTTTAGTCCTTTTTGTTCAACTTCAGAAGTTTGCGGATATGGTTCAATTCCGAAGGTGTGAAAAATTTAAGTAAGTAAAGAATGACAGCAAACGATGCAAGAAATAGCGAACGCACCAAAATCGCCCATTTCATTTCGAGTGATATAGTTGCTTCTTTTGCAACAAAATAGACTATAGCTGTTGAGAATACGATAATCCAGACTCGCCGCCATTCGTAGGCAATCGGGTAGATTTTTTGTTGATAGATGTATAAATTGCTTGCACCGACCGCATACCCGGCAACAATTGCAATAGCCGAGCCCCAGTATGAAATATATGGAATTAGAATAAAGTTCAGAATTAAGCTTACTGCAGCACCAAGCCCGACAGAAATACCAACATAACGCGTGTTCTTAGTAATCAGAAAGCCAGCGGCAAAATGCGACTGACTGCCGTTAATGAAAAATGCAAGCAGAATCACCGGCACAATGGCAAGCCCTGTCCAGTAGGACGGTTCGATAAAACGACCACCGATAAACGGCAATTGAACCAAATACTCGATAAACAGAGAAGTTGCAAGGAAAATGCCCGAGCAGAACAGCACATAGTAAGTAAAGACGCGGGCAAAGAGTTCTTTTGAGCCTTCTTCGTTGTAGCGACTCAAATAAAATGGCTTCCACGCATAATCGAAAACTGTAACGACAATCATCATCGGAATAGCAAGCCGAAAATTAACAGCGTAAATCGCTAAGTCGTTCGTCGAGGCAAGTGCTTTCAGAAACGGACGGTCTGCCACTTGCAGTATCATTGCCGATAGGTTTGCCGGTAAGGTGGGCAATCCGAATTTGAACATATCTTTGATAAGCTTCCAGTCGAAATACTTTACTAAATTGTTTCTTACTTCCTTGAAAACTATCAGAATTCCGAACGAGGACGCAATGAGCTGCGAAATTATAACTCCAATTGCACCCCAGCGGAGCGACACAACCAAAATCAAGTTGTTCGCAACTGCAATAATAATAAGCAAAAGCCTTGTTTGTGCAAATTTTCTTGCCTGACGTGTCATCCTAAGATATGCATACGGGATTAGGATTAAGCTGTCGAAAAGCGGAATAAGAACAGAAATACGAACTATTGTCGCGGCTTTGGGCAAATCTATCAAATCGTAAGCAAAATAGTCGGCAGTAAGAATAACAACCAATGCGAACGAAGCGGCAATGCTGGAAATTACAAACATAGCGTTTGAAAACACTTTTCGGCATTGCTCGGGATTGTCCTTTTGGTAGAAACGGAAGTAAGATGATTCCAAGCCGAACGAGAAAATAATATTAAGAAAAGCGAGAATGGAATAGATGAAAGTGATTTCCGCAAGTTCTGTTTTTGTAAGGTAATTAGTGTAGAGTGGGGTAAGCAGAAAAGAAAGAAACCGGCCGATTACCTGAAAAACTCCATATATTATAGTGTCGCTTGCAAGCGACTTGATTTTATCACGCATACGAAGATGTCAAAAATTAAAATATAAAATTAATTAAATGTTCACATAAAAAGTAAAGTTTTTTTCTCAATAAAATTATATATTAAACTTCATTAGAGTGTAACATTTGTAAAATTATAAAAAATTCATTTATGAAAACAAAACTTGAAAAGTTCGAGAACTATTGTCTGATGAGATTGGACGGGCAATTTGTAGGTGGCGACGAAACGGATGAATTTTTCAATCTTGCGATGGATGCTCTCGGCGATGGGTGCAAAAATCTCGTGATGGATTTCAAGGATGTTCTGTATTTTAGTTCTATAAGCATTGGCAAGCTGATTAAGCTCAATTACGAATACAACCTGAAGGACTCGCGTTTGATACTGACAAATGTGAATAAGACACTCCAGGATGTATTCAAGATTACAAAGGTGTCGTCTATATTACGCATAACATTGACAATGGAAGAGGCTTTGGAGCAACTGAAATAAAAAGACTATCCCTGATTGTGGATAGTCCGAAATTTTACGCTAAGTTTGTTATAGGAAGTATCTTTAATTGTAAATACGCATCATTTGAAAAAGTGTTTCAACTTTTTTCGCAGATTATCTAAAAAAAGAATAATTGCAAGATTGTCCGAATATAAATAAAAAAGGCTGCTTTTCCGGAGAAGCAGCCTTTGTGTTTTTATCAATCATCTACTTTTTGCGTTTTGGGCGATTTTGATTTGGGCGGTTGTTGAGTTGTGGCTTTGCACCGGGTAGGGTGCGTCCCTGAGCTTCGGCTAATTCCTGAGCTTCCCGCATTTTGCGTTGCAACCAGCCTTCTTTCTTGGGCATTTTCTTTAAGTCTTCGAGAGTTAGACGTTTTTTAGAAAACTTGTTTATATAAACTTGTTGTGCAATTGATAGCAAATTAAAGAAGAAATAGTATAAATTAAGCCCGGACGGGAAGTTTGAGAACAAGAAGAGAAACATTACCGGCATCATATATACCATTGCTTTCTGGCGTGGATCTGTGATTGTCATTTTTTGCTGAATAAACATAGTAACGCCCATAAGCACTGCCAAACCCGATAAGTGGCTAATTCCGAGGAAGGAAAATCCGAAGTTCAAAATTTTGTCGGGCATCGATAAATCAGTAATCCACCAGATAAATGGTTCCTGACGAAGTTCTATAGCCGAACGCAGCACAGCCCAAAGAGCGAATAAAATTGGCATTTGCAGCAACAACGGCAAGCATCCGCTTGCAGGATTTATTCCATATTCGGAATAAAGCTTCATTATTTCTTTTTGTTGAGCTTGTTGGTCGTCCTTGTATTTGGTGCGTATTTTTTCCATTTCGGGCGAAAGCAGTTGCATTTTTTGAGCTGAACGCATCTGGGTAATGGACAATGGATGAAGCAATAATTTTATTATTAGTGAGAAAATTAATATTGCAATTCCGTAGTTGGGCACAAATTTATGCACAAACTGGAATATCGGCAGCATAAAGTGTTCGCCAATCGGACGGATTAAGAAACGCCAGCCAAAATTAATCAAAGCGTTCATTCCGTACGAACGAACAGTATTATATTCGAGCGGACCAATGAAGACTTTGAAATTGTTGTGCTGCTGACCACCTTTGTATGGTATGCGGTAGTTTATCGAGTAAGTTTCGGTAATTCCGTTTTTGGCGTGGTGGCGGGCGTATCCGGAAATATCAACAGTGCCGTCGAAACTTTGCCAGGGCTGTGGCATTATTGAAGTAGCAAAATATTTAGTTTTGATTGCCGCGTAGTCAATTATTCCGGTGAAGCTTTTTTCGGTTGGCTTGGTTTCGGTTGCATTGACTTCTTCCACTTCGCCATTCATCTGGACTATTGCCATTGCATCGCTTGCTTCGTCCACGCTGTTGTATTCCTGCGGAGGCAATCCTTTTTCCCAAACGAGATTGTATCCACGAGTTGGGAGAACGTCTTCCAGATTAGCAACAGTGATGTTTTGTTCTATATGGTATTTGTCGCCGAAGAATTTAAGCACTTTCTTGATTTTACGGTTATTTCCCAAATCAAGTTCGAACACAAGGTTTGCAGATTGGTTGCCTTGAATTTTTATGTTTGTTGAGGACTGGTTGGCAAGCGAGAAGTTCAGGTCGCGGGTGTCAATTTTTTTAGCATCAAGAGTAACGAAGTTAATGTAGAGTTCGCCATTGCCGCGGCGGATAAGCTGCACAGGAGTTTTGTCCCATTTTTTGTATTTTTTCAGTTTCCAGGATTTAAGAACGGCACCGCGTGAAGAGATTTCAGCAACGAACAAGTCGTTTTCGATTGTGTAAACAGTTTCGTTTTGCGAGGCAAATTTCGAAAAAATACCGTAGCGTTGCTGGGTTTGGAATGAATCGGCAACAGATTTCACCGGAGCAAGGCTATCCTGAGCTTTTGCGGGCAACTGGTGAGCGGTGGTATCTGCTACGGTGTCTTTTGGTGGATTGGGTGCTTCTGAAACCGACATATAGAAGAGCCACCCAAACAGCAGCAACATAATCAAAGTCATTCCGATAAATGAATTTCTATCCATATTCTACTTCAATTAATTAATAATCTTCTTTTTAAATAAAATATCGGGAACGGGGTCGAACCCACCTTTCGAAAATGGGTTGCACCTCACAATACGCTTGATTGCCAAAAAAGTTCCGAATATCGAGCCGTGCTTTTCGATGGCTTCGATTGCATACTGGGAGCAAGTTGGATAGAAACGGCAGGACGGCGGGAAAATCGGGGAAATAGCAAATTTGTAGAATTTAATCAATATTATTAGGATTTTCTTCATCAACTTGCCTTTTGATAATAGAATTACGGAATTTTTCGACAATTATCATAAATTCAGCGAAAACATCGGTTAATCTTATAAGCGACGGCTTAGCAACGGGTGTTCGCCAGAATAAAATTATAGCTGAGATATTGATGTTGCCTGCCAGTAGCAAATGAACATATTGACGAAGAACTTCTCTCAGCAAACGCTTCACACGGTTTCGCACAACAGCCCGTTTCGAAACTTTCTTGCTTGCAACGACAGCGTATTCGAGCGGGTTTGCACTTACTTCGTTGCATTCGATTACAACAAATAAATTAGAAGTCGAAAATTTTTTGCCATTTGCGAAAACTTCTTGGAAACGTTTTTGTTTTTTGATAGTGGCAAGCCGACCGGACGGCATTTTCGACCTCTTGAATTTATTTGCATAACAGTGAGCGGCTATGCTCAAAGTCTATGCATATTATCAATGTACTATCTTTCGTCGCTAACAGTTAGACGGTAACGACCTTTTGCACGGCGGCGAGCAAGCACCTTGCGACCATTCTTCGAAGCCATACGTGCGCGAAAACCATGCTTATTAACTCTTTTACGACGACTTGGCTGATACGTTCTTTTCATAAATCACCTTAGCTCGATAATTTATTATAAATTATAGTTTTACGAAAAAATGAACTACAAATATAAGAATTTTTTTAGATTTATAAAATTATTTATCTGTTGAATTTGAAATTAATTGGATAATATAATTAAAGTGCTAATTGGGAGAAAAGCGCGCAGCGAGTCCCAATATTTGCAATAAATGTTATTAAAAAAATATAATTATTCAAAAATTTACATAATTCAGAAAAAATACTTAAATTAAATTATATGTAAAATATTATAGTTCGAATAGTTTATGATTATTGACGCATTTTTGGTGCCAACCGCCATAAACGAAGACACATATTTTTCGAATTCTGTTGTGATAATGATTGATGTCCTGAGGGCAAGCACAACAATTACTACGGCTCTGAGCAACAATGCCCGCGAAATTATTATCACAGATACAACCGAAAAAGCAGTAAAGCTATACAACACAATAGACAAGCAAAATGCAATTCTTGCGGGCGAACGCAACGGAATGAAACCCGATGGATTTGGCGCCGGCAACTCCCCGACAGAATTCACAAGGGAAAAAGTTGAAAATAAAATAATAATTCTCACAACAACGAACGGAACGCAAATATTTACACGTGCTAAAGAGTCGCCTTGCCGAATAGTGGCTTCGTTTGTGAATTTGTCTGCAGTTTGCGAATATGTACTAAGCCGGGTTAAGAACGACCCATCGGTGCATTCAATAATCTTGTTTGCTGCTGGCAACAAAGGCAGAATTTCCTACGAGGACACTCTTGCCGCAGGTGCATTTGTAAGCCATTTCCACGAACAGCTTGCCTGCAAGCTAACCGATGCGGCTCATTTAGCGAAATCTATCTACCAGATGCACAAAGATAGTATAAAGGAATTTGTCAGAACTACAGAACATGCAAAATTGCTTGAAAGCTTAGGATTTGAATCTGATATTGAAATAGCCTCAACGATTGACCTTTATCCGATAATTCCGTTTATCGATGGCAATAGTATCAAAATTCTCAAAGCAACAGAGGTAAAAAATGGCTGAAAGCAACGATGAAATAGTGATTAAACGCAGCAGCAAAAGGGAAAAGCCCAAACAGAATCCAGACAAATCGCCCAAAGAAATGAATGTATCTCTTTACTCCCGAATTTTTGCTGTGTTGCTGATGATTTTTGCTGTTTTGTTGTTTCTTTCGATTATTTCTTACACACAAAAAGATGAACTAAATGCAAAAATAACGCTTTCCGAGCTCTTGACGATATTTTCGTCGGATTCGATGATTCGCATTAAAGCAGAAACTACGCAAAACTGGCTTGGGCTGACTGGTGCTGTGCTTTCGGACCTGATGATCAATGGTACAATCGGCTACATTATTGTTTTCTTGCCTATGTTTCTTTTCATTTGGGGAATGAATATTTACAAATCATTCGAGATCCCCGATAAACTTATCCGCAACACTATTATTTACTTTCTGTTCGGGATTTCGTTTTCGTCTCTGCTTGGGGCTTTAAGAAATTTCGAAACATTTAGCACAATAGACAAAGAATGGCTGGGGGCAATTGGTTTGTTTGCCGGTGCGGTGATGTCGAAGTTGCTAAGTCCGTTTGGTGCAACCTTGTTTTTTCTGATTGCCTTGTTTTTGCTTGTATATTTTGGAACTAACATAAATTGGAAGCCGATATTTGCTAAAGTTTGGGAAATTTCCCGGCTCATTTACAGAAAAAGCATAGCACTTTTCAGATTTCTGTTTGTCAAAGTGAAAGATTTTGAAAAAATCAACAAGGAACTGCTTTCGGAAGAATTGCCACAGGACAAACAGGAGGAAGAACCCATCGCAGAAACTGTTGGAATTGCCACCGAAAGCAAGACCACCGAGCAAACCGAAGTTCAGGAAAATATTCCTGCAACTGAAGTTAAGCAAGAGCAACCCAAACAACCTGAATTGAAAATTAATATAAAAAATCCATATAAAGAGCAAGCGCCGCCTATTGCACCGCTCGGTTTGCGAAAAATTGATGTTGAAAGTCAGTTTGTTGATAAATCAATTTCGAAAATCAAGCAAATTGGCAAAAGCGATTTTGATAAACAAGTTCATCAGGACAATGAAAATCAGGTAGTTCCGGTCGATAAAGATGCTATTGCAACCGAAAAGCAAGAGCCGAAAAACATTGCTGTTTCAAAGCAAGATGCAATGGAAAGCGAACACACGGGAACAAAAGATGAAATCAAAGAGAAAGAGACAAATGAATATTTCCCGGTCGAGGATAGTTCGGAACTTCCGGAAATTGACGAAGCATTGATTGTCAAACCCAAAACGGCAAAACCTTTGCAGGAGGATATAGACGAAGCAGTGATTCGTCCGAAACCAATTGAAATCAAGCCAACAACTCCGGACAAACCCAAGCCGTTAATTATCGAAGTGGAGGAACCGTCACCAGAAGACGAACCCGTTCTAAACACTCCGCTCGGAGTGGGAATTCACGATGAGGAAATTAGATACGTCCCGCCAAGTGTGCAGATCCTTGATACAAGCGCCGAGGAAATCAGAGTAAGCGACGAAGAACTGCGAATGAACGCCAGAATTTTGCAGGAGAAGCTCGAAACATTCAAAATTTACATAGAAAATCTGACTGTAACGCCGGGACCGGTTGTAACGCAATATGAATTTGTTCCGGCGGCTGGGATCAAAATTAGTCGCATAGAAAGTCTTGCCGACGATCTTGCAATGGCATTGAAGGCACGAGGGATTAGAATAATAGCTCCAATCCCGGGACGAGGCACAGTCGGAGTGGAAATACCTAACCAACACCCATCCGTAGTGCGTTTCAGCAACGTTGTCAATACAGCTAAATTTTACGAATCAAAGGCACACTTGCCAATAGCTTTGGGCAAAACAATTTCGGGGGAAGTAGTTGTTGCAGACCTAACAAAAGCACCGCACCTTCTTATCGCTGGTTCGACGGGTTCCGGAAAATCTGTTGGAATAAACACAATAATTAATTCCTTGCTTTTCAGGATGCACCCGCGGGATTTGAAATTTGTAATCATAGACCCAAAGAAGGTGGAATTGCAACAATATAGCCGTTTGCGTTATCATTTTCTTGCGATGTCGCCCGATATTCAGGATGCAATTGTTACAAATCCGCAGGATGCAGTAGCGATACTCAAATCGACTGTTTTAGAAATGGAGAACAGATACAATATATTGGCAATGGTCGGGCAACGCAATATTGCTGACTATAATGCGAAGGTTCGGGCGGGTGCTTATAAACATATAAAGGAATTTGACCACAGACCTATGCCATATATTGTTGTGGTAGTCGATGAACTGGCAGACCTGATGCTGACGGCATCACGCGAAGTCGAGGAACCGATAATCCGATTGGCACAGATGGCGCGTGCCGTTGGAATTCATCTGATTATTGCAACTCAAAGACCGTCTGTAGATGTTATCACTGGAATAATCAAGGCGAATTTCCCTGCACGCATAGCCTATTTGGTAGCATCGAAAATTGATAGCCGCACAATACTTGATATTTCGGGAGCCGAACAGTTGCTTGGCAATGGCGATATGCTGTTTTTGCCGAGCGGTTCGCCTAAACCGATAAGAATACAGAATGCTTTTATTTCGACCGACGAAGTAGAAAATGTATGCAATTTTATAGGGAAGCAGTCGGGCTATAGCAAACCGTATATGTTGCCGAGTTTGCTGGAGGACAAATCATCATCCGGAAGCATAGCAGCAGAAGACCGCGACCCGCTTTTCGAGGAAGCAGCGCGGCTTGTTGTGCAGTTGCAACAGGCGTCGGTGTCGCTTATTCAGCGACGTCTGAAAGTGGGCTATGCCCGCGCCGGAAGAATTATTGATGAATTGGAAGATGCCGGAATAGTTGGTCCGAACGAAGGTAGCAAAGCGCGAACAGTTCTGCTCGAAAGCGAAGCAGAATTAGAAAGAATTTTGTAAGATTCTAAAAAATGCTGACGCCGAATATTAATTATTTTTATGAAAAGTGGTTCGGGTTGTGGCTATTGCCTCAATAGGCGGATTGTTTGATATTGGGATTAGGGATTAATATTTGATGATAAATCAATTGAAGTAATTTAAACAATAGTTTGTATCAGGGTATTATGCTTTATTATTATGGTGATTGAAATGGAAAACGAGACATTACCTTTTGATTGGGAGCAGGATTCAATTATCAACAAAAGTTCGTTGCTGGAAGTATTGACGAATATCGAGGAATTGGACGAGAAAAATAGAATTCAGACAGAAGTTCTGAAAATTTTAAAAATTCTTAAGAATACATCAAAGGATGATTTAGGATTATTAAATTTTTCAAATAATGGCGATACTCTAACAATAAAAAAAGATACGCTGCTTGAGGAACTGAAGCAAATCCTTGAAGCTCAGACTATTGAAAGAACAAAATATTACATTTCTCGCTTAAAAAAAAGTCTGACAGTGGTTAAAACGAGTAAAATTAATGACATAAACCTGAATCGCTGGAAAGAGTATGATGATATAATCACAGACAGTTTATGGGTATTAGACAAGAGAGATGCTTCTGGCGCTCATAATGCCGGGTATTGGGGCAACTTTATTCCACAAATTCCAAATCAATTTCTTAGAAGATACACCAAACAAGGTGAATGGGTGCTTGATCCTTTTTTAGGAAGCGGGACAACACTAATTGAATGCAGAAGATTAGGTCGGAACGGTGTCGGAGTTGAGTTGCAAAACGAGGTTGTGGAATTAGCAAATAAAAACATTTCTGCTGAAGGAAATATTTTTAATGTAAGAACTGAAATTATCAATGGGGACAGCACTGTATTAAATTTCAAACAAGAACTTGAAAAAAGAGGCATAAAATCGGTTCAGTTTGTAATAATGCATCCACCATATTGGGATATTATTAAATTTAGTGATAATAAGAAAGATTTATCAAATGCTCAGAGTGTGGAAGAATTTTTGAATTTATTTGGAAATGTTGTTGATCACACTTGCGATGTCTTGGATAATGGTAGATATTTTGCGGTTGTCATTGGAGATAAGTATTCTCAAGGTGAGTGGATACCGTTGGGATTTTATACTATGAATGAAGTGCTGAAAAGAGGTTATGTTTTAAAATCAACGATTGTAAAAAATTTTGAAGAAACAAAGGGAAAAATGAATCAAAAGGAATTATGGAGATATAGGGCTTTAGTGGGTGGATTTTATGTTTTCAAGCACGAATATATATTTTTGTTTAAAAAGGAAACAAAATGAGCACAACTCATGTATTTATTGTTGATACAAACACATTCAGGTATCACTTAGAATATCTATTCGCAGGAACTGGTGCCAAAGATAATTATATAGATTTTAATGATAAGCCAAACACTCAACTAAACCATACAACAGAAGACAATTTAGTTGGAATGATTGCTGATTCACAAAGAATAAGAAAAGGAGATTTTATAGTATTTTACCTTCAACAAAACTATTCTCAAAAGGTATTCGAAGGAAAATTTTACGGGATTTTCAAAGCAAAAGAAGATTTATCGTTTTTAGATAATAATGACAAAGAACAGTTTTTAAAGGATAAATTAAAAAAGTCATTAACATTTAGAACATTACTCGAACCATACGAAATATATCCAGAGGGAGTTACTGAATGGGAAGCTTTGGACGAAATAAAGTGTATTAATTCGCCCAATCAAATGTTATGGAGTTTAATTTACAGGAAATTAAAAGGCAATCGTGGAAATACAATGATTACTATTTACGAAAGCGAAAGGCTCTTTAAATTACTTCGTGATAAAAATCAGCGTCAGGCACTTTCTGGTAAAAAATTTACTTTTGATATTGAAACGCAAAGAATTAAGATTGACGACAATCAAAGTTCGTATAGTTATACAGGTAGAATTGAGAGAATAAATATTTTCCCAAGATTAATTCAAAAATACAATGATCGTAAGGCGTTTGAAGTTCATTTGCAAGCTTATATTGTTCAAAATATTGGAAGAGGAACAAACAAGAGTTTAGATAATTGTTTGCTAAATAGTTCCAAAATCGAATGGATTGGGAATGAGGTTGCTTGTGGAGTAGGAATGCAAAAAATGGATATTATGCTTTCGCTGATTGATAATGATAGTAAAATAGTTTTGCCAATAGAACTTAAAGCTGTGGAAGCAACCGCTAATAATATAGTTCAAATCCAAAAATATGTTAATTGGTTGGAACAATATTATGTTCCCAATAGAATTAGCGATATTCAACCAGTATTAATTTCTAAAAAAATAACTAATAAAACTTCTGATAATTACGCAAATATTATAGAAAGTTTTAGAATCTTTAATATAAAGAATAAATGCTGTATTCCTATTAAATACATTGAATACGAATTTGCAGAAAACGAAATAATATTTGAAGAAATAAGCTATTAATGAAACATAATAGTATATTTGAATAATTCCTGTTGTACAACTATGTTTAATCGAAAGGCATTGCCTATATACTCGAAAATTCAATAATCAGTTGAATTCCCGGCTAAATGCTTTTCCTTTTTATGCATAGATTTTACTGTATTTTTCGGTTTGGGAATATTTATGCAATATTTTTTTGAAAACTCATTTAATTAAACTAATTTTGTGTTTTGTATAAACATAATTATTATATGGAGTTAAATTATGCCTTTTATTCCTAATACTGATAAAGAGCGTCAGGAAATGCTCGAACGTATTGGTGTAAAGAATTTCGACGAACTTATTGCAGCAATTCCAGAAGAAATCCGATTAAATAAAGAACTTAATCTTCCCGCGGCTATGTCCGAATTCGAAGTTGTAAAAATGATGAGCGAATATGCAAACCAAAATGTTACAACTTCATCACATATATGTTTTATGGGTGGCGGAAGCTACGATCATTTTATTCCATCGATAGTCGGTGCAGTTATTGAGCGTCCTGAGTTCAAAACAGCCTACACACCATATCAGGCAGAAGTTTCGCAGGGGACGCTGCAAGCTATGTATGAATATCAGTCTATGATATGCGAACTTACAGGGATGGATGTTGCTAACGCATCGATGTATGACGGCTCTACTTCTCTTGCCGAAGCCTGTATGATGGCAAACGCTCATAACCGCAGAACAGAGTTTGTTTATGCCGGCACTGTCAATCCTAATTACAGACGTGTTGTTGATACTATTACTGCTGGCAAGAACTATACTTTCCACCAGGCAAAGCTCGAAGACGGCACCTGCGACCTTGAAAAACTCCGCTCGCTTGTTACCGACAAAACCTCAGCTGTAATTGTTCAGCAACCAAATGCTTATGGCAATTTGGAAGATGTATTTGAAATTGAAAAAATAGCTCACGAAAAGAAAGCACTGTTTATTACAGTAATAAATCCAATATCTTTGGGCGTGCTTGCTTCGCCCGGCGAATACAATGCCGATATAGCAGTTGGCGAAGGGCAACCGCTCGGTATTCCATTAAGTTTAGGTGGACCATATCTTGGTATTTTTGCCTGCAAAAATGAATTTATCCGTAAAATGCCCGGCAGAATTGCCGGTATTACAGAAGATCTGGAAGGCAAACGCGGATTTGTGCTTACCCTTCAGACCCGCGAGCAGCAAATCAAACGCGAAAAGGCAACTTCAAACATTTGTTCTAATCAAGGTTTGTTTATGCTTGCTGCAACTGTTTATATGGCAGCAATGGGCAAGCAAGGTATAAAAGAAGTTGCAGAGCAATCTATGCAGAAAGCTCACTATTTAGCTGAGCAAATCAAAAAAATCAAGGGCTTCAGATTATTGAACGATAAGCCATTCTTCAATGAATTCCTGGTTGTGCCGCCGGTGCCTGCTTCGCAAATTATTGAAGAAGCTTCGAAAGTTGCAATTATGCCCGGCATAGACACAAGCCGTTTCCCGGAATGCAATCAGGGGTTGCTTGTTGCTGTAACTGAAAAACGCACAATCGAAGAAATGAATAAATTTGTCGGATTTTTGCAAAAATTTGCAAAATAATAATGTCGGACGAAGAAAAACAAACGCGGAGCAATGCCAGAAAGCGAAAATATACTTTCTGGCTTGTTTTGCTTTTAGTATTACTACTTGTTGTTTTTTCGGATTCAGGGCTTTATAAGCGTTTCCAACTTGAATTAGAAAAAACTGAAATGATTGAAAAAATTGAAAATGAAATGAAGCGAAAAGATTCGCTGAACACAAGAATTAAGCGATTGCTCTACGATACAACCGAAATTGAGCGGATTGCCCGCGAAAAATACGGTATGACCAAACCAAATGAAGAAGTGATTATTATAGAAAGAGAGAAAAAATAATGTATCTTGGTATAGATATTGGCGG